>JAUXFT010000032.1 GCA_030622755.1 Aestuariirhabdus sp.
ATCTGTTGTCGGCGAGAGGCTTTTTTCACAGCGGGTCTCTTGGTTGTTCCTAGAAACCGCAGTTGGATCACGAAAGTACATGCAAGCTCTTGGCGCACCTAATAAAATTGAAAAATGTCTCATCACCAATAAGGTGACCACGAATTTTTCGATTTCACTATGCACACCAATATCTTGCATGTCTTTTGCGCACTTAACTGAGGTTTCTAGGATCAAGTGGATATCTAGCGTAGCTATCGTCAGCAAAGAATATATTTCCTGCTGCATTTTGAATATATTCACTAATTGCAGTAACAAAAAGGCCACCTTGATCGGTGGCCTTTTTGTTACTGCGCTATGAAGCTTATTTGCTCATGAACTCGATCGCTTTTGTGTAATCTTCGTCGGTACAGTTAGCGCACATGCCGCCGGCAGGCATCGCGTTCTTGCCATTTTTCACGCTGGCCAGCATTGCGTCCATGCCTAACTCCAGGCGAGGTGCCCAGGCTGCAGCGTCATGAGACTTTGGTGCTCCAGCTACACCAGCAGCGTGACAGATTTTACAAGCTTTTTCATAGACGGCAGATCCATCGGCGGCGAAGACGGAAGTAGTCAGGAGTAACGCGGCAGCGCCAAGGATAATTTTTTTCATCAGATTTACCTTTTTGAGTTGTATTTTATGACAGCTGGACGGAATTTTACTATAGCAGTAAATATCCTTGTCTGCTCATGGGTCCATTAGCCTATAGGAGGGCAATGCGAGCATACCGTTAGCAGTATGCTAATTGCTTGATTTTAATACAGTTGCGGGTGCTCAATTTTTATTGGTCGGGTGCTGTTCGATAGGAGTTTCAACAAGTTTGGCGGTCTTTATCATGTTGTCTTTGATCTGGATGGTTTCGACACGATAATCCTCAATGCTAAGACATATGTTGGTGTCCGGTATTGATTCCAGCCGTTCCATAATTAAACCGTTCAGAGTGATGGGGCCGTCACTGGGTAAGTCCCAGTTGAGCGCTTTATTGATCTCTCTAATGGTTGCTGTGCCATCAATATAAAAGCTTCCATCGTTACGTGGCGTAATGTCCTGGTTTATATCTGCAACGTCGGTGGTGTATTCGCCCACAATCTCTTCCAGAATGTCATCCAGGGTGATCATTCCCTGAACATCACCGTACTCATCTACCACAAATCCCAACCGCTGTTTCTCTTTTTGAAAGTTGAACATCTGAGTGTGCAACGGGGTATTTTCGGGGACGAAATAGGGGTCTTTGGCCTCCTGGAGTAGTGCTGCCTTGCTCTGCTCTTCGCGAATCAGGAAATGTGAGAAGTTGCGCATATGCAGCACGCCGATCAAATTATTGATATCGCCTTTGAAGATGGGAATACGGGTGTGTTGGCAGGCCCTGAGCTGCTCGATAATCAGTTTTAGGTCGTCTTCGATGTCGATGCCGTTAATTTCGTTTCTGGGGATCAGGATGTGATCCACGGAAACATGTTCCAGATCGAGTATGTTGAGCAGCATGCCCTGACGTTTTTGGGGTAGTTTTTGTTTGGATTCATGCACTACTGTCCTTAGCTCTTCCGCATTCAGGTGGTGTTCCTGAGTCGCTTGCGGGTCGATACCAAACAAGCGCAACAGTCCGTTAGTAATACCATTTACCAACCACACGGCTGGGTAGAGAATCCATAGGAGGGGGCGTAGCAGGAAGCTGGCAGGAAAAGCGATGCGTTCCGGGTGTAGTGCTGCAATCGTTTTGGGGGTGACTTCCGCGAAAATCAGGATAACCAGTGTTAAAACACCGGTAGCAATAGCAATACCTGCGTCACCCCACAAGCGTACAGCAATCACAGTAGCGATAGCGGACGCTGCGATGTTTACGAAGTTGTTGCCAATAAGGATGATGCCGATTAATCGGTCGGGGCGATCTAAAAGCTTGCTGGCGCGAATAGCCCCGCTATGCCCTTTTTGTGTCAGATGCTTAAGGCGGTAGCGGTTTAAGGACATCATGCCGGTTTCCGCGCTGGAGAAAAACGCAGAGAAGATGATAAGTATGCCTAGTGTGGTAAGCAGGTAGCTCAACGGAATGTCGTTCAAGCGCTGTGGTTCCTCAGGTTTTCAGAAAGTGTGCTTATTGGATGATGAGATCGAGTACGAACCGGCTGCCAAAATAAGATAGCATGAGCAGAAAAAATCCAGCCAGTGTCCAGCGCGCGGCCATGGTTCCACGCCAGCCCCTTTGGAGTCGGCCCCACAGCAGGATTGCATACACGGTCCAGGCGGCTATAGAGAGAACTGTTTTATGTACCAGGTGTTGGGCAAACATATCTTCGATAAAGATAAGTCCGGTTGCCAGGGATAACGTCAACAGCAGCATTCCAGCCCAAATAAATTCAAACAGCAGTGCTTCCATGGTCTGCAATGGGGGGAATATTCGTCCAAGCCCCTTTGGGTGCTTGTTACGAATGCGTTGTTCCTGATAAGCCATTAACAGGGCCTGAACTGTCGCGATAGTAAGTAAGCTGTAGGCCGTAATGGATAACAGGATGTGCAGAATTGATGGTGCGCTGGTGTCTGTGAGAATGGCTTCGGGTGTGGCACCTGTAGCCGCCAGCAGTACACAAAGAGCCGCTATCGGAATGAGACCTGCAAATAAACTTTCTACCGGCTTTTTGATACTGCTAATCAGTACAACCAATATGATGGCCCATGATATTAGCGAGCTGATGTTAAAAAAACTGAGGTTGATGCCGTTGCTGGTATGTAGCGTGAAATAAATACTGAAAGTTTGTGCAATGGCACCGCCAAGGGCAAGAAATTGCAGAGATTGCTTGTTGGCAGGTTTTGCTTTTAGCAGCGCAGGAACCTGGTAACTGGTTGCGAACGCATAAAAAATCAGGGCAATAGCGCTGGGGATGATAATTGTCATGGCGAAACGTTAACTGTCTTTGGCTGGCAAGTGTGGCACAAGAGCGCGCTGTGTTGAAGTTAATTGAGTCAGATCATTCAGTTAATACAGGTTGTTGATGTTAATTAAGGGTGTGAGGCTGACCTGTGATTGATTTGACGTAAAAATATAGAATGAGCAAGCACGTTTTGTTGCAGGTGTAGTTTTAGTCTTGGTGACTGTTCGGGTATAATAACTCGCTATATTTGATTCCCCCTTTTTTAGAAGCTCGTCCGCCAGGGCAGTAACAAGGTAGCTTAATGTTTGAGAATCTAACAGACCGTCTATCGAGTACGTTAAAAAACGTCACGGGCAAAGCCAAGCTAAATGAAGACAATATTAAAGACACTTTGCGCGAAGTGCGCATGGCGTTATTGGAAGCTGATGTAGCGCTTCCGGTAGTTAAAGATTTTGTTGAGCGTATTCGTGAGCGCGCCGTAGGACAGGAAGTTCAAAAGAGCCTGAGTCCCGGGCAGATGTTCGTTAAGATCGTTCGCAGTGAGCTGGAAACTATGATGGGGGTCGCCAACGAAGAGTTGGATCTCGCTGCTCGTCCCCCGGCAGTAATCATGATGGCTGGTTTACAGGGTGCGGGTAAAACCACGTCTGTCGCCAAACTGTCCAAGTGGTTGGTAGAACGCCAGAAAAAATCAGTTTTGGTGGTGAGTGTTGATGTGTATCGCCCGGCCGCTATCAAGCAGCTGGAAACGCTTGCGGCTGAAGTCGGCGTTCATTTTTTCCCGAGTACGGTTGAGCAGAAGCCGGTTGATATAGCCCGGAATGCTATTACAGAGGCACGTCAAAAGCACTATGACGTGGTGATTGTGGATACCGCTGGTCGTTTGCACGTCGATGAATCGATGATGGGCGAGATTCGTGAACTGCACGCGGCCATAAACCCGGTTGAGACCTTGTTTGTTGTTGATGCCATGACGGGTCAGGATGCCGCTAATACTGCAAAAGCTTTTAATGACACGTTGCCGTTAACCGGCGTGGTTTTGACCAAGGCTGATGGTGATGCGCGAGGCGGTGCCGCTTTGTCCGTTCGTCATATAACCGGAAAGCCCATTAAGTTTATAGGTATGGGTGAGAAAGTTGACGCTCTTGAGCCATTTCACCCGGACCGTATTGCCTCCCGAATTCTAGGTATGGGAGATATGCTCTCGCTGATAGAAGAAGCGGAGCAAAAACTGGATAAGCAGAAAGCCGATAATCTGGCTCGCAAGATTAAAAAGGGTAAAGGCTTTGATCTGGAAGATTTCCGCGACCAGTTGCAGCAAATGAAAAAAATGGGTGGCATGACAGCGATGCTGGATAAGTTGCCTGGAATGGGCGGCATGGCTCAGGCGGCGCAGCAAAAAATGGATGACAAGCCATTTATGCAAATGGAAGCAATCATTAATTCAATGACACCTAAAGAGCGCCGTTTTCCGGGTGTCCTCAATGGTTCTCGTAAAAAGCGTATTGCCGCCGGTTCCGGTACCCAGATTCAGGATATTAACCGTCTAATCAAGCAGCATAAACAGATGCAAAAAATGATGAAGAAAGTTACCCGTAAGGGTGGTATGGCTAATTTGATGCGCGGGCTTGGTGGTATGAAAGGTGGCATGGGCGGTATGGGTGGACCAGGCGGTCCGGGCGGAATGTTACCACCTGGAGGACGATTCCCGGGAATGTAAGCGCAGTTTCTCAGGGTGGAATAGTAAGAAAAGTGCAGGTGAGGGCGGAAAGGGGTTTTCATTGAGTGGATTATCCCGTAAAATCTGCGCCCTTTCAGGATCAAGGTCCGTCTCATGTTTGGTAAGGAAGCGCTGTTGCTTCTTGTTCAATTTAGGAAATAGGTATTCATGGTAACTATTCGTTTATCGCGTGGCGGTTCCAAAAAGCGTCCATTTTATCATTTGACCGTAGCTGATTCGCGTAACTCTCGCGATGGCCGTTTCATCGAGCGTGTGGGTTTCTTTAACCCTTTAGCTAGCGGTCAGTCAGAGCGTTTACGTGTCGACCAGGAGCGTTTTGATCACTGGGTTGCACAGGGTGCTACTCCATCTGATCGTGTAGCTAAGTTGCTGAAAGAGTCAGCAGCAGCCTGATCTGACTAAAGCGGGTCAATATCGTGGCTGAAGATCGCAATACTAAAGAGCATGCTGTTTTAGGGCGTGTTACCACGGTTTATGGTGTTAAGGGCTGGGTGAAAGTGCATTCGTACACTGAGCCGGGCGAAAATATCCTTAACTACCCGTATTGGTATCTCAGGCAAAATGGTCGTTTGCAAACGGTCGAAGTCGATCAGGGCCGTCATCACGGCAAAGGCTTGGTTGCGCATATTAAAGGTTGTGATGACCGGGAAGTGGCCCGAGGTTACTCGGGATCAGAAATTCTGGTCGAACGTTCACAGTTACCTAAACTGGACAGTGGTGAATACTACTGGAGCCAGTTGCAGGGGCTGAGAGTGATAACCGTCGCAGATACGGAAAGCGGTAGAGCCGAGGATCTGTTGATGGGAAAAATTGCTCAGCTGATTGAAACCGGCTCCAACGATGTTTTCGTGGTGCAGGCGTGCAAGGGAAGTATTGATGAGCGAGAACGCTTGATTCCTTACTTGCAAGATCAGGTGATCAAAGAAATAAATCTCGATGAGGGGTTTGTACGGGTCGATTGGGATCCGGAGTTTTAGTTGTGTGGTTTGGAATTGTTTCACTCTTCCCGGAGATGTTCAAAGCCGTAACGGAGCAGGGTATTACAGGAAGGGCGGTGAGGCAGGGTTTGATTGATGTAGAGGTCTGGAATCCCCGGGACTTTACCCATGATAAACACCAAACGGTGGATGACCGACCTTATGGCGGTGGTCCCGGCATGTTGATGAAAGTTCAACCTCTGCGTGACGCTATTCATGCGGCAAAAGCTGCTGCTGGAACTGAGGCCAGAGTAATCTACCTCTCACCGCAAGGTCGCAAGCTCGATCAGGCGGGAGTGGAAGAACTGGCCAGCCGTAAAAAGCTGGTATTGGTCGCAGGGCGATATGAAGGTATTGATGAGCGAGTCGTAGAATCCGAGATCGACGAAGAGTGGTCTCTGGGTGATTTCGTACTCACTGGTGGTGAATTGGCCGCCATGGCACTCATCGATGCTGTCTCACGCTTTGTTCCGGGAACCCTCGGTCATGAGGATTCTGCCCAGGAAGATTCGTTTTCAACGGGTCTGCTCGACTGCCCACACTATACTCGTCCTCCAGAGATTGCTGACCGCAAGGTTCCTGATGTGTTGCTAAGTGGCAATCATCAGATGATTCGGCGTTGGCGTTTGAAGCAATCACTGGGTCGCACCTGGTTGCGGCGCCCGGATCTGCTGCTTGAATTTGAGTTGAGCAAAGAGCAGCAACAGTTGTTGGATGAATTTATTTGTGACCACCGTTTACCTTAATGCGGGGCATTCTGAAACGGACAGGTTGTGTAGGTTTAATTGCTTTATTGTATGGAGTAGATCATGAGTAAGAACAAGATCATCGCTGCGATTGAAGAAGAGCAGATGTCAAAAGAGATTCCTGTATTTGGTCCCGGTGATACCGTGATCGTTCAGGTTAAAGTAAAAGAGGGTACTCGCGAGCGTCTGCAGGCCTATGAAGGTTTTGTAATCGCCAAGCGTAACCGTGGTTTGAACTCTGCATTCACCGTTCGCAAAATGTCTAACGGTGTTGGTGTTGAACGTACTTTCCAGACTTACAGCCCATTGGTTGATAGCATCGAAGTTAAGCGCCGCGGTGATGTCCGTCAGGCCAAGCTTTACTATATGCGTGAGCGTACTGGTCGTAAGGCGCGTATTAAAGAAAAGTTGGGTTGATTGGGAGTTAAATCCCGATTATAAAAAAAAGGGCAGCCTGTAAAGGTTGCCCTTTTTTTTGCCTTTTTTGACTGAAGCTGCTGCTTTCTGTGTGCTACGGGTAATTGATAGTGCAGGATGGTACAAGGCGAGTAATAGATCTGTAGTCAGAATGAAGTTGGGTGATTCTGGCTGTTAACCATGTAGATCCGAGCATGCGGGCAATATGACAAAGAAATCACACTCAGAACCAACTTCGGATCTTTGGGTAGAGCGCTACCTTGATAGTGCCTGGATGGAGCGCGGTTTAAGCGATAACTCGTTAGAATCCTATCGACGTGATCTGTTGGCGTTCGCTGGCTGGCTCAAAAAAACATCCCGTACTGAAGTCCAGCAAGCCCGGCGCGCGCATCTTTTGGAGTACCTCGGGTATCGGTTGGGGAAGGGATATAAAGCGCGCTCAACCGCCAGATTACTTTCGTGTCTGCGAGGGTTCTATCAGTATATGGTGCGTGAGAATCATGTGAGCGAAGATCCCACGCTTAATGTCGACCTTCCAAAGCTGGGTCGTCCCTTACCAAAAACATTGACCGAAGATGATGTAGAGCGCTTGCTCGATGCCCCTGATGTTGACTCGGTTCTGGGGTTGAGGGATCGAGCCATGCTGGAAGTTTTGTATGCATGTGGTTTGCGGGTTTCAGAGTTGGTGGGCTTGGAGTTATCAATGGTTAACCTGCGTGCAGGGGTGATCCGTATCATGGGTAAGGGGGGGAAAGAGCGTCTGGTGCCTATGGGTGAGGAGTCCCTGGCCTGGGTTAGCGAATATTTGCGAGATGCCAGACCCCGGCTGATTGAAAGTGGCCAGAGCGCAGTGATGTTTCCAAGTCAGCGGAGCCGGTTTATGACGCGGCAAACGTTTTGGCATCGTTTGAAACGTTATTCGATTGAAGCGGGTATTACTAAACCCTTGTCTCCGCATACGCTCAGGCATGCGTTTGCGACGCATTTGTTGAATCATGGCGCTGATTTGCGGGTGGTGCAGTTGTTGCTGGGGCATAGTGATTTATCAACCACCCAGATCTATACCCATGTAGCTCAACATCGGCTACAGCAACTTCATGCCAGTCATCACCCGCGAGGTTAGAGCTGGATGGAGTAATTTGATAGAATAAATTTTCGGTTTATGCGGTCTGAAACTGTTGAGGCTGTTATTTCCATCGATTGAGGCAGTATCGAGCCTGTTATCCCTCATGCAAGTGGGATATGGTGTGCCCATCAACCTGATATTAGAGATTCTTATGGAAAAATTATATGTGCTACTGGGTGGGGTTTTACTGTCCCTGCTAAGTTTCAGCAGTTATTCAGCTACAGCCGTTGATGCTAAAGCTGAAGCTGTGATTAAGGCTCGTTTGCAGCAACTCGATGGCAGTATTCGGGTGAGTGAAGTCATGGCCACGCCTATCACTGATCTGTACATGGTTCGAGTTGGAAGTTCTGATCTTATCTACGTCAGCGCAGATGGTAATTACGTCATTCAGGGCGATATGTTAAGCGTTTCCGGTAATCAGCTTGTGAACCTTACAGAGGCTGTACGGAGCCAGATTAATGCCGAGATTCTTGAACAGTTTCCACGGGAGAAAATGATTGTTTTTCCGGCAGATGGTGAAATGAAAGCTGCCATTACCGTGTTTACTGATGTCGATTGTGGCTATTGCCGTAAATTGCACGCTGAAGTCCCTAAATTAAATTCACTCGGAATTGAAGTGCGTTATATGGCGTTTCCCCGTGGCGGACAGCAAAGCCCGGCGTATGCAGTAATGCAGAATGTCTGGTGTGCACAGGATCCTCAAGAGGCTATGACCCTGGCCAAGCGTGGTGGATCAGTGCCAGCGGCGAGCTGCACAAATCCGGTGAAGGAAGAATATGAATTGGGTGTGCAGTTGGGTATTCGTGGTACACCCGCGCTGTTTCTTGAGGATGGAACTATGATTCCCGGTTATCGTCCAGCGGAAGCTTTGGCCCAGGATTTGGGTATTTTATAAGGACGTTTGTCCATCTACGTTACCCGGTCGGCTTGTTCCATCCATTAGCCCCGTGAGCCGGGTAACGTTTCCCACCCTTCTTTTCTCTCGTTATATATCTCTTTCCACATAATATTCGATCATTATGTTATCGAAGATTGGGTGATGTAGTGCGATCTGCCCATACGATGTCCTGGTTGCTCAAAAATATTACGGTTTCTCTCGGGTGCACCCTGTTCAGGGTCTGAAGCGTTCGAAGTGGCGTGCTATCAATCACTAATGAGATCTTGCGCTTGATGAAAAGCTATCAAGGTTTGGTTGTCTGATAGTGGCTGCCTGTAGCCCTCTACAAATGCTTTGTTAGGGCTCGAAGGACTCGGGAATCTCTGTATAATACCGGCCTCATTGTCGTCTTTAGTTACATCATTTTATCTACATCGGGGAAACTGGTTTGAAACCTATCAGAGTTGGTATCTGCGGCTTAGGCACTGTCGGTGGTGGCACCTTTAATGTCCTGACTCGCAATGCCGAAGAGATCCGTCGCCGAATCGGTCGTGAGATTATTGTTGAAATGATCGGCGCGCGCCGTCCTAATCCTGCTTGCGATACCAGCGCAGTGCGCACCAGCAAAGATGTGTTTGATGTGGCTCGAGATCCAGAAGTCGATGTCGTTGTGGAATTGATCGGTGGATATGATGTTGCTCGTGAGCTGGTGATGACCGCGATTGCGAACGGCAAGCACGTAGTGACCGCCAATAAAGCGTTGATCGCCCTGCATGGCAATGAGATTTTTGCTGCGGCGTCTGTCAAAGGCGTAAGTGTTTGTTATGAGGCCGGCGTCGCTGGAGGTATTCCCGTGATCAAGGCGATTCGTGAAGGATTGGCGGGTAATCGCATCAATACCGTTGCAGGCATTATTAACGGAACCGGTAATTTTATTCTGACCGAGATGCGTGACAAGGCGCGTGACTTTGCCGATGTGCTTGTGGAAGCTCAAAAGCTTGGTTATGCCGAGGCTGATCCGACCTTTGATGTTGAAGGAATCGATGCGGCGCACAAATTGACCATTCTGGCATCTATCGCGTTTGGCAGCCCCCTGCAGTTTGAAAAAGCCTATACAGAAGGCATAAGCAAGATCTGCCCTGATGATGTGAAATACGCTGAAGAGTTGGGATATCGCATCAAACATCTGGGTATAGCACGTCGGCGTGAGAATGGGATAGAGCTACGCGTTCATCCAACATTGATCCCGGAAGATCGCCTGATTGCTAACGTTGATGGCGTCATGAATGCGGTAATGGTAGATGCGGACGCCGTGGGTACAACCATGTATTACGGTGCCGGTGCGGGTGCTGAGCCCACCGCTTCAGCGGTAGTGGCAGATATTATCGATGTGGCGCGTACCTTTGATTCTCCAGCCAGTTCAGTTCCCGGTCTTGGATTTGTTAGTGACGAGCTACTAGACCTCCCTGTGTTACCGGTAGAGGAGATCGAAAGTGCCTATTATCTTCGCCTTGATGCCAGCGATCAGCCCGGTGTAATGACCACCATCACCGGTGTGCTAAGTGATGCAGGCATTAATATTGAGGCGATTTTACAAAAAGAGGTGCATGCCGGTGAGCAGGTAGCTCATATCATTATGTTGACCCATAGTGTGCAGGAATCACAAATGAATCGTGCCATAGCCGCAATTGAAGCGCTGGATGTAGTGAGTGGTACTGTGACCCGTATTCGTATGGATCGCCTGGATTAAACCCTTATTGTGTTGGTAGCCCGCAACGACAAGCAGGCACTGGCCATCAGATAGAACGAGTGAGTGAACCGTGAAATATATCAGTACCCGAGGACAGGCCCCCGCACTTAATTTTGAAGATGTGTTGTTAACCGGCCTCGCTGCCGACGGTGGATTGTATATCCCTGAGTGCCTGCCGCGTTACACTCCTGAAGAGATCGCCAGCTGGGCAGGGCTCTCCTATGCGGAACTTGCTAACAAAATTATTGCTCCTTTTGTTGCGGATAGTATTCCTGCTGATGACCTTGAAACTATCATCAACGAAACGTACGCCGAGTTCAGCCATGCTGCTGTGGCACCTCTAAATCAGATTTCCAGTAATGAATGGGTACTCGAACTGTTTCATGGCCCGACCCTGGCCTTCAAGGATTTCGCTTTGCAGTTGCTCGGCCGTCTGCTCGACTACATTTTGGAAAAACGTCAAGAGCGTGCTGTGATTGTTGGCGCCACCTCTGGCGACACCGGTTCCGCGGCAATCGAAGGTTGTAGGCGTTGCGACAACGTGGATATTTTTATCATGCATCCTCATAACCGGGTGTCGGATGTGCAACGTAAGCAGATGACCACGATTGCGGGAGATAATATTCACAATCTGGCAGTTGAGGGTAACTTTGATGATTGTCAGGCGATGGTCAAAGAGAGTTTTGCAGATCAGTCTTTCCTGGAAGGTAAAGCGCGTCTGGTGGCGGTGAACTCCATTAACTGGGCACGCATTATGGCTCAGGTGGTGTATTACTTTTCGTCTGCTATTTCACTGGGTGCACCGCATCGTAGTGTGGCTTTTTCTGTGCCAACTGGAAATTTCGGTGATATATTTGCCGGTTATATCGCGCGCAATATGGGCTTGCCCATCAGCCAGCTGATCGTTGCAACCAACAGCAATGATATTCTGCACCGATTTATGGAATCGAATAACTACGATAAAACCACGCTTGAACACACCTTGTCTCCGAGCATGGATATTATGGTTTCCAGCAACTTTGAGCGTCTGTTATTTGACCTGTATGGACGTGATGGAAATGCTATCCGCGAGTTGATGGATGATTTTAATGTGACGGGTAAGCTTTCTATTGATGCCCATCGTTGGGAGTTTGCACGAGGCCTGTTCGATAGTGCCAGGGTGGATGATGAACAGACCTGTGAAACGATCAAACAGGTCTTCGCTGAAAGCGAGTACTTGCTCGATCCTCACACGGCTATCGGGGTTCAGGCTGCACGTCAGTGCCGCCGAGATGCGGCCACACCGATGGTAATTCTGGCTACTGCGCATCCGGTCAAGTTTCCTGAGCCTGTGATCAAGGCTGGCCTGCAAGCACCTGATTTACCCTATCACCTTCGTGATCTTAACGAACGTGAAGAGCGCATGACGGTGGTGAAAAATGATAAGGCGACAGTGCATGCCTATATACGAGAGCACAGTCGAGCCTTGTAGCCTGCGTCGTTGATTAAAGGCCAGCTGAGTGCTGGCTTTTTTGTACGTGCTTTTTAGTAACTCATCCAGTAATCAAGTTCGTGAGTTGTTCAGTGGGCTATTAAGTAAGTTATTGGCTATGTTCCCAGTAACTGTTGCTGGAAACATAGCCAATGAAAATACCAATGGACTAATCCGACAGTATTTTCCTAAAGGAACCGACTTCAGTGAAGTAACTGAAGAGCAAATCGAGTACGTGATGAATTGTCTCAATAATCGACCGTGAGCCACGAGAGGTGGCACGTCACCAAATGAATTATTTATGGGGCAGTGAGCGGACTTGCTGCTGCGTAATTGAATGGCAGTTATTACTTGAAACCGCGCAGTAAATGCTTTCAGTAAAAATAAAAATGGGTGATTTTTTTCGATGACAAGAGCTATATTGAGGAATGTTTCAGAATCTTTTGGCAGAGACGTTATGCACTTCAATTTAAATTGAAGTGAACTTGATTGTCCATTTAAACCGAATTTCTCTTACATTAAAAAACATGTAGTTTTAGGTTTTTGGCTGGATATTTTGTCGTTACAAGGCAGAGTGAGGTCTACGCAATCGCCTGGCTAAGGCAGCAAAGGAATTCATGATGTTTTGCTATTCCATTTGTTAAATGGGCCGTTTGTTAGATGGTCGTTTGTGAAGGCGACGCGTGTAAATGCCGAGAAGTACAACTCCTTTGTAATTGTTATGAAGGCCCTTTGAGAAAATGTCTGAAGAGCTTCGGCGTCATTAGGGGTGGCCACCTCCACCTCGGGGGCCTCCTCCTATGCTTGCTCTAGGTGCACCGCCAGCGCTTGGTCTTGGACTTGGTCTTAGGCCAGGTCGCGAATTGTTATTGATGTCTGGCTTCGATGCCCCCGATTTATGCAGCCGTTTTGAAATTTCCCTTTTATGCTTGTTGCGCGACCGTTCGTATCTTCTGTATCTCAGCCTTTCGTATTCTTCATCATCGTTATAGTTGTAGCCATAACTGTGATCGTAATCGTCCGGATCTCTAAGTCTATATTCCTGAGATTGACGGTTGTTCGTCGTTTTCCTGGGCGTTTTTTTAGCGGAGGGGGGCAGAGGTTTGACGGGAGCTACATTGATGATGTTGGGTTTAATTTCGATGCTCTTTGCTCCAGGGCTGGGTTGATCACTAAAGCTGGGTACGCCTTCTTTATCAACATTTTTATAGACGGTACCCTGAGCCATAGCGCCGCCAGCGATGATGAGTGTCGCCAGGCAAACAGCAGAAGATAAATATCTCATAAGGGGTCACCATAACGGATCAATATTGGGGGATTGCTCATCAACAAGTGGTTACCCTCTGGCTTTTGGATTCAGCCCGAAAAGCAGCATCCGCTTTAATGGGTACTGGATTCCTGAATCTATTTTTCTATTAGTATCAGTGTAGCGAATCTGTGCTTGTCTGTGTATTTATGCTGATGTGATGGTTGTGGTTAGACAGAGCTGATAGATCAACAATATGCCATTGCTGTGGGTTGAGCTGATAATCCAGGCCCTTATCTACCTAATGAGTCGTTAAGGGGGTTAAATCACTCTGGGTTAATGACAAACGGATTTAACCCAAAGAGTCTGGTGTGTAATCAATAGAGGAAGGGCGCTTTAGTGCTGAACCGGTTACACTCAACAATCGTTTTCGCATCATAAATTTTTCTCAGGACCGGTTTTTAAACAACGATGTTTAAGCTGAATTCTGAGCAAACTCATCGCCTCCCGAATGAATGAGTACCGAATGGCACTAAAACCTACAATTTATAAAGTTGATCTATCGCTTAGTGATATGGATCGCCATTGTTATCAGCAACAGAAGCTGACACTGGCTTTGCACCCATCTGAAACGGAAGAGCGTTTACTGGTTCGTTTGTTAGCTTTCGCGGATCGTTATGAGGAGGGTATAGAGTTTACTCGCGGAATTTCACAAACGGATGAGCCGGATGTCTGGCAACATTCTCTGGATGGTGTCTTACAGCAATGGATTGAAGTGGGACAGCCATCAGCTGAGCGAGTAGTCAGTGCTGGTCGCCAGGCTCGAAAGGTCGTTGTGTATTTGTATGGTTCCTCGGTCCGCGTGTGGCAGCAGAAGCAATTATCAAAATTAACAGCATTAAAAAATCTTGAACTTTGTGTGTTACCGCTTGATGTCTTGCAGCGTTTATTGACAGGTTTATCGCGTAATTGTGAGTGTTCGATCATGATCAGTGATGCCGAATGGACCGTGACGCTGGGAGATCAGACGGAAACTTTGCGTCCTGAGTGGCTACAGCGAGCCGAATGATCAGGTTGAGTATCATATCAGTGTTGATTCAGGCGCCTGGAGTCTGGATCGCAATCGCAGCATACAGGGAGTTGCCGTAAATGGCTGTGCAAATTCAACGTAGAGTGTGTGAGCAAGTGCCTGAGCTTCCGGGTGTGTCTCCTTTGTTGCAACGTATTTATGGTGCACGGGGTATTGTCGATGCCAGTGCATTGGAGCGCAGCCTGCAGAGGTTGCAATCTTATGCTCCGATGAAAGGTATCGAACAGGCAACCAGAGTGCTGGTTGAGGCGGTAATGCGCGGAGATGGCATTCTGGTGGTGGGCGATTTTGATGCTGACGGAGCCACTAGTAGCGCACTGGCGGTTCTGGCCCTTCGAGCGCTCGGAGCTGCGAGGGTAGATTATCTGGTCCCCAACCGTTTTGAGTTTGGTTATGGCTTGAGCCCTGAAATAGTGGCCGAGGCTGCGCACCTTGATCCGCAATTAATCGTAACCGTGGATAACGGTATCACCAGTATCGAGGGTGTAGCCGAAGCGCGTAAACGTGGTATTCGGGTGGTGGTAACCGATCACCATCTGGCGGGTGATCAATTACCCGATGCCGACGCCATCGTAAACCCTAATCAGCCCGGTTGTGAGTTCACCGCAAAAAACAGTGCAGGCGTCGGGGTGATTTTTTATGTGCTAAGTGCGTTACGTACAGCTCTGGCCGGGCAGGAGTGGTTTAGTGATACCCGGCCGCAACCGAATCTTGCAGAATTCCTTGATATTGTAGCCTTGGGTACCGTGGCTGATGTGGTGCCGCTGGATCAGAATAACCGAATTTTGGTGCATCAGGGGGTGCAGCGCATACGAGCCGGTTATTGCCGTCCTGGAATAAAAGCATTATTGGAATTGTCGAAAAGACAGCTGGAGAATACCTGTGCCGCAGATTTGGGGTTTGCTGTGGCGCCCAGGCTGAATGCAGCCGGTCGCCTCGATGATATGTCCCTCGGTATTGAATGTTTGATCTGTGATGACGTTGCCCAGGCGAAACAGCTGGCGCAGCAATTAGATACTCTCAACGGTGAGCGGCGCAAAATAGAAGCGCAGATGCAGCAGCAGGCACTCGAGCTGTTGGCGCGTATTGAGCTGACATCCGATGATCAGCTTCCAGCGGCGTTGTGTCTGTTTGATCCCGAGTGGCATCAGGGGGTGATCGGTATATTGGCTTCACGAATCAAGGAGCGGGTTCACCGTCCCGTGATCGCTTTTGCTGATGCTGGAGACGGTACCATCAAAGGTTCGGCACGCTCGATTAATGGATTTCATATGCGCGACGCTATGGCGCGGGTGGCGACGCTTAACCCCGGTATGATCGATAAGTTTGGTGGCCACGCAATGGCCGCCGGCTTGACCCTTAAACGTGATCTCTACGATGATTTCCAACAAGCCTTTTTGGCGGTAGCCGATGAGTGGCTGGGGGCTGAACAGTTGCAGGCACAAATCTTCAGCGATGGTGAGCTGACTGCGCTGGATCTTAATCTTGATCTGGCTCTAGAGTTACGCGAAGCGGGCCCCTGGGGGCAAGGCTTCGCCGAGCCTCGTTTTGATGGAGTGTTTGAGATCGTTCAGCAACGCCTGGTCGGTAAGAAACACCTGAAAATGGTGTTAACGCTTCCCGATAGCGGTGGTCTGTGCATCGATGCGATCGCATTTAACGTGGATCTGAAGCAATGGCCAAATCAACAGGCGCACAGTGTACATGTACTTTATAAACTGGACATTAACCATTATCGTGGCCGGCAAAGTGTACAGTTGATGGTTGAACATCTTGCCCAGGCAAATTAAAACGATTGGTGATATCGGCTGGTACTAACTCGCTGGTATTAAATGGATGCTGGATGTGCCGTTAGAATTTGTTACCAAACTTTATTGCTGAATAGGTATAAAACACGGTGAAAGGCGCACGGTGATCAGTTAAAATGGCGCGCTTTTATGACCAAATCCGGTAAGGGATAGCCATGCTCGAAGTGAACCCGATTGTATTGACCATTAAGGATCTGGAAGTGCGTGCTGACGTGCTTAGGGGGTATCTTTGACTATGCTGGCAAGAAAGAGCGGCTGGTTGAAGTAGAGCGAGAGCTGGAACAACCCTCGGTATGGGATGATCCTGAAACAGCTCAAGCACTGGGTCGTGAGCGAGCAGCATTGGAGACTGTGGTCACTACCCTGGAAAATATGACCGGAGGGTTGGGCGACGCAACGGACTTGCTGGAAATGGCCGTTGAGGAAAACGATGCCGATACGGTAGCAGATGTAGAAAATGATCTTGCCGGATTGCGCGAACAGCTCGAATTACTCGAGTTCCGCCGTATGTTCTCTGGAGAGATGGACCCCAACAACGCATTCCTTGATATCCAGGCAGGCTCCGGTGGTACTGAGGCGCAAGACTGGGCCAATATGCTGCTGCGCATGTATTTGCGTTGGGGTGAACGAAAAGGCTTCAAGGTTGAACTGGTTGAGGTCTCCGCGGGTGATGTCGCCGGTATCAAGAGTGCCACGGTACAGTTTACCGGCGAATACGCGTTTGGTTGGTTGCGTACTGAAATAGGGGTGCACCGCCTGGTGCGTAAATCACCGTTCGACTCCGGTAATCGTCGCCATACCTCCTTTGCTGCGGTGTTTGTGTCGCCAGAGATCGATGACAACATCGAGATTGAAATTAATCCTTCAGATTTGCGCATCGATACTTATCGCTCCAGCGGTGCCGGTGGCCAGCACGTGAACACCACCGATTCAGCCATTCGTATTACTCACGGGCCGAGCGGGATCGTGGTGCAGTGCCAGAACCAGCGTTCCCAGCACCAGAACAAGGACAAGGCGATGCAGCAGCTGAAAGCCAAGCTGTATGAGATGGAGATGCAGAAGCGCAACAGTGAAGCGCAGGCGATGGAAGATACTAAATCGGATATCGGCTGGGGTAGCCAGATTCGCTCTTATGTTCTTGATGCCTCGCGCATTAAAGATCTGCGTACTAACGTAGAGACCAGCAACTGTAATGCGGTGCTTGATGGCGACATCGATGCCTTTGTTGAAGCAAGTTTAAAGAAAGGCTTGTAGTTTAGTTCTTGCTTGAATAGACAAGATACGAACTTCACCCATACACAATAGTGTTGCCAGGCCAGGGGTCTGGCTTTTTATTAACCAGGAAGATTTAACCATGACTGATGAAATTCAAACCGCAGAATCCCAGGCTCACGAGGAGAATAAGCTGATCGCGTTGCGACGTGAAAAGCTGGCGGAAATTCGTCAGAAACGGGTAGCCTTTCCCAATGATTTCCGCCGTGATGCGTTAGCAGAAGATCTGCAAACCACCTACAAAGAGCACAGCAAAGAAGCGTTGGTGGAAGCCGCAATTCCGGTAAAAGTCGCCGGACGCATCATGCTTAACCGTGGCGCTTTCATGGAAATTCAGGACATGTCCGGGCGTATCCAGGTGTACGTTAACCGTAAAGTGCTGGATAAAGAGCTGCTGGCCGAGATCAAGCATTGGGATCTGGGCGATATCATTGGTGCGGAAGGAGTAATGGCGCGTTCCGGTAAGGGTGATCTGTACGTCGATATGACCTCTGTACAGCTAATGACTAAATCCCTGCGTCCGCTACCGGATAAATTCAAAGGCCTGGAAGATACCGAGATTCGTTATCGCCAGCGTTATGTTGACCTGATCATGAATGATCAATCGCGTGCCACCTTTGTGGTGCGCTCTAAAATTATCGAAGCGATCCGTACTTTCCTGGCCGAAAAGGACTTCATGGAAGTTGAAACGCCTATGCTGCAGGTGATTCCAGGTGGCGCAGTGGCGCGTCCGTTTGTCACTCATCACAATGCGCTGGGTATGGATATGTATCTGCGTATCGCGCCGGAGCTGTATCTCAAGCGCCTGGTTGTGGGTGGCTTTGAGCGTGTGTTCGAGATTAACCGTAACTTCCGTAACGAAGGATTATCGACTCGCCATAACCCTGAGTTCACTATGATCGAGTTCTATCAGGCCTACGCTGATTATCGCGATCTGATGAATATTACCGAAGAGATGCTGCGCTATGTCGCGGAGCGGGTGTTGGGTAAAACCGAACTGCCGTGCACCATCAAGGATAACAATGGCGAAGTGCTCGAAGAGCGCACCTATGACTTTGGTCAGCCGTTTGTTCGCATGAGCATGGTTGATGCGATTTTGATGCATAACCCCGAACTGACCCGTGAGCAGGTTACTGAATTTGAAGCGGCCAAAGTCGTTGCTGAATCTCTGCACATTAAAGTGATGCCTATCTGGGGGTTGGGTAAAATCCAGACTGAAATTTTTGAAGAAACCGCTGAAGAAAAATTGATTCAGCCAACCTTTATCACCGAGTACCCGGCAGAAGTATCACCGTTGGCGCGTCGTAATGATGATAATCCTGAAATCACCGATCGCTTCGAATTATTTGTGGGTGGTCGTGAGATCGCCAACGGTTTCTCCGAGTTGAATGATGCGGAAGACCAGGCAGCTCGTTTCCGTCGCCAGGTTGAGGAGATGGAAGCGGGTGATGACGAGGCCATGCACTACGACGATGATTACATTCAAGCCCTGGAATATGGTATGCCACCGACTGCCGGTGAGGGTATCGGTATCGATCGTCTGGTGATGTTATTTACCGACTCACCGTCGATTCGTGATGTCCTGCTGTTTCCTCATATGCGTCCCCAGGCATAATTGACCGCGGTTTTATTGAATGACCTGTTTCCGGAATATATTTCCCGGCAACAGGCGCCAGGGATGGCGATATAATTACCAGGAAATAATTTACGTGTGATCAGCTAAAGGAGAATCGTGTTGGCAAGCGATCAGAGCACAGATCAGAGTACAGATAAGAGCATAGATAGTGCGATGAAATACCAGGGGCGTAAGACCAGTCGAGCCGGCAGTGAATTGCGCCGCAAGGCCATTCTGGAAGCCGCTCTCCGGGTGGGTATTCGGGAAGGCGTCCGAGGCATCCGTCACCGTGCAGTAGCCAAGGAAGCCGATGTTCCGTTATCGGCAACCACCTATTATTTCAAAGATATCAATGACCTGATTACCGATACGTTCACCTTGTTTGTCGAACATGCGATTGATGATCTCAGTAAGTTTTGGGTCGACTCCAGCAACCAGTTTGAAACCCACTATAACCTGCTCGATGGGAGTGAGGATACGCGTCGTATTTTTGCTGCCAACATGACGGATATTGCGGTTGAATACATCAACAACCAGTTACTCATGCATCGTGATCGCGTCCTTGCCGAGCAAGCACTTCAGCAGGAAGCACTACGTTCCGACAGGTTACGGGATATCGTGATCACGTATCGGCAAGGGCTGGCATCAGACCTGGAACGCTTTTATGAGCGGATGGGTTCAGTAGAGCCTGAACTGGATGCTTCCCTGACCAGTAGCGTAATTCTGGATATCGAATATCAATGCCTGCTCTTCGGGGAGGATCAATGGGACAAGGTACCCGTCCGCGCATTGCTCCATCGCCATATTCAGTTAACGCTAGGGGTCGGCGAATAAACACAGTACCCCGCAGTTGTTCTGTATGAGCAATTGCTGACACCCTTACTACCCGTAAAAAGCTGCTCACAAAAAGCTACCCGTAAAAAGTTACTCGCAAAAAGTTACCTATAAAAAGTTACTCGCAAAAAGGACAATGCCATGCAAAGCCATGAAGTAGATTACAAAATCATCGGTCACGATATGCAGATGGTTGAAGTGGAACTGGATCCGGGTGAAACCGTTATCGCTGAAGCCGGTGTCATGACGTACATGGAAGAGGGCATCAAGTTTGAAACTCGTATGGGTGATGGCGCCGATGCTGATCAGGGGTTGATGGGTAAGCTGTTCAGCGCAGGAAAGCGATTGGTAACGGGTGAATCCCTGTTTATGACTCATTTTTCCAATGCGGGAGAGGGGAAGCAGCATGTGGCGTTTTCTGCACCCTATCCGGGTTCGGTGATACCGGTCAGCCTGGCTGACATTGGGGGAGAGTTAACCTGCCAAAAAGATTCTTTTCTGGCAGCCGCTCGTGGCACTAGAATTGGTATCACGTTAAACAAACGAATAGGCTCGGGTTTCTTCGGTGGTGAAGGGTTTATTCTGCAAAAGCTGGAAGGTGATGGCATGGTGTTTGTTCATGCCGGTGGAACCGTTATCCGCAAAGAATTGAAAAATGAAACGTTGCGCCTCGATACCGGCTGCCTGGTCGCATTTTCTCAAGGTATTGATTACGATATTCAGCTTAGTGGTGGACTCAAAAGTATGCTGTTTGGAGGCGAGGGGATGGTGCTGGCCACGCTAAGTGGAACAGGAACTGTATGGTTGCAAAGTTTGCCTTTTTCTCGATTGGCCGATCGTATTTTGGCGAATGCCCCGCAAGCAGGCGGATCCAAAGTGGGAGAAAGTTAGGAGAAAGTATTCAGGTGTTAGTAAAAACTGACACATAAATTACGTATTAATAAAAAATTTGACGAATCACTAAATGAATTACAGAAAATAAATATTCATTTAGTGATCCGCTTACTGAAAATTGTTGAAAATTAATTTACTGTGAATTACTTACTGTAGATAGTATCAAAGCCTGATTTTTAGCAGGCGTTTTTTTGAAACAGAATTAGGGAAAATTAATGAGAAATTTGTTGTTGGGTACGTTGATTGGGTTAATGGCTGGTTTGTGGGCCGGAGTGAATTTGGGCAAGGGACAGGATATCTGGGAGAATCCATTCAATGATAACTCCTTAAATGCCAGGCTTAAGGAGAGCAGTCGTGATATCGGTGATGCGCTTAAAGATAGTGCAGATGCACTGCGCGACTCTATTAAATAAGGAATCATAAAATGCAGATAAATCACCCCCAGCAGCTTATCCTGACTGCAGTAGTCGCCATTGTAGTGACCGTGCTGGCCCTTCATTTTAAAGGTTACCTGCGCCATTCAACGACAGAAGACGGTATTATTTATGGTGGTTTTAGCATGGTACTGAATGTTCCGGATATGGATCAGTATGTATCAGCCAAACCTGCCAAGCAGCGAGCGATCTGTGCTCAGGGTTTTCTGATGCTTGAGTCGGTTGAGGGTCCATCCAAAATGGGCATGCTGGTGGATGAAAAACGTCGTGCTATTCGTTGTGATTATTGAATGGCTAATTAATCGTTTTTGCTGAAGTGTTTTGCATCAAAAATAGAAATACTTCCAGCGGGTATTGTTGCTGGAACCATAGTCTGGCCGCATTATGATTCCATAGGATTTATGAATAGCTTGAGCCACTGTTTTACAAGTAAACAAAACATATAAAAAAGCCGGCAATGAATATCATCAAAGCCGGCTCACAAACGTGCAGAGTTATCGCCTGATATTATTTTCGCAGGTTATTTTCCCAAACAACGGTGTCAGGCAATGACTGAGTCATTAGATGCTGATAGCGTTCTTCAAGTTTGCCTCGTTTGATTTTCAGCGTCGGAGTTAGCAAATCGTTGTCGATATCCCAGACTTCATCTGACACGATCAGATGATCCAGTTTTTGATGACCCTCCAGTTGGGCATTCACCTCAGCAAGGGTTTGTTTCAGGTTGTTTTCGATTTCGGCTGAGTGGGCGCGGGATTGTTCGTTGAGTACGGCAATGGCAATGGGTTGCTTACGCCCTGAGCCCATAACGCAAACCTGTTCAATATGATGGTTGCTTGCCAATTTGCTTTCGATAGGTACCGGGGCGACGTATTTTCCTTTGCCGGTTTTGAACTGTTCCTTCACTCGGCCAATGATTTGCCAGCTGCCATCAGCACGTTGTGAAGCGCAGTCGCCGGTAAGGAACCAGCCATCAATAAAGGCTTCTTCGGTTGCTTCCGGGTTCTGATAATACTCGCTGAAAACCGCATCGCCTCGAATTAACACTTCACCATCAGAGGAGAGCTTCATCTCGACGCATTGTTGTGGCACACCAATAGTTCCCAACCGATTTGACTGGAATGGGTTGTTCCCGCAGGACAGCCCCGAGGTTTCAGTCATACCCCAACCTTCCGAGATATTAATATCGAGTTTGGCGAACCACTCGAGGATACTTGCTGAGATGGGCGCAGATCCCGAACCGTATAATCTGGAGTTGCCGAGACCAAGACCCGCACGGATTTTACGTCTAACCATGCCGCTAAGAATCGGTATTTTAAGCATCAGCTCCAGTTTTTGCTGAGGCATTTTGGCCAGAATCTGACCCTGGAATTTTGTCCACAGGCGTGGCACAGAAACGAACATGGTTGGTTGTGCGTGCTTCATATCATCGATAAAGGTTTCGAGTGATTCGACGAAGTAGATCTCAACCTGGCTGTACAGCGACGGAAGCTCAACCACGCAGCGCTCTATTATGTGTGCCAGAGGCAGATAGGACATGGTGCAGTCACCCTCTTGAACCTCATAGAGCCTGGAGCAGCTGTAAGCAGAAGAGGTGACGTTTCGGTAGCTTAAAACAACGCCTTTGGGCAGGCCGGTACTGCCAGAGGTGTAAACCAGCGTAACCGTATCATCGGGGGCTGGATCGTGGATTTCTGTGCACGGCGGATATTGGTTTAGCCAGTCATCCCATTGCTGCTGACATGGCAGGGTCGGATAGGGAAACGAGATGCTGAGTATCGAGTCATCAATGGCCTCTTTGGCTGCAGCCTGGCTATCCAGTTTACCGATGAAAATCGCTTTGGCACCACTGTGGTTCAGCACGTGGCGAATGGTCGCCGCGCCTGCTGTTGCGTAAATAGGCACACTGATCATACTCGCCATCATGATCGCGAAATCTACAATAAACCATTCGGTGCTGTTTTTAGCGAAGATGGCGATGCGATCTCCGGGTTTAAAGCCTTGTGCGGCTAATCCGCTGGCAATTTTGCGAGCTTGCTGATCGACATCGGCCCAGGTCAAGGTTCGCCATTGGCGCTCATGTGGTTGATGTAGATAGGGTTTGTTGGGATGTGTAGCGACGTTATGAGTCAGCTGAGCTAGCGGTAATCGATAGGTCATGAGTATCTCGCACTGTTATTGTTATCATCGTCATTTATAGTAACGCTGCCTCTATTGCAGCAGAGCGAGCAGGCATCGGCAAGAGTCAAAATCATCTTTATTTTATTATTGAAATTATTATTGAAACGATGAATGGTTTGGGGTGTGATTTGCCTATCTTTTATAAAAAGCTTTATAAAAAGTTTCATGTGCATTGCTGTATATATAAGGAAGTGAAAATACACGATCGCATGCCAGGAAAACTAAACCTGTCGGCTGAAGCAGAAAGTTGTCAGTACAAAAATCGGGAGACAGAGCGTTGAGTAAAAGTGCTACACAGGTGGAGCTGGATCCATCATGGCAAACAGTGTTGGGTCAGGAGTTTTTATTGCCCTATATGCAACAGCTTGATTCTTTTTTAGATGCGCAGCAGAGTGCCGGCAAGTGTATTTATCCCCCCGTTAACGAGCGTTTTAGTGCTTTCAACCTGACGCCCTTTGATCAGGTAAAAGTGGTGATACTGGGACAGGATCCTTATCACGGTGAAGGTCAGGCGCATGGGCTCTGTTTTTCGGTACGCCATGGGGTGCGTATACCTCCTTCATTACGCAATATTTATAAGGAGCTTGAGCAGGATACGGGTATCACCCCCGTGTCCCATGGTAACCTTGTTGACTGGGCAAAGCAGGGTGTGTTGCTGCTTAATTCGGTGTTAACGGTGGAGCATGCGCTAGCAGCTTCTCACCAGAAACAGGGGTGGGAGACGTTTACTGACCGGGCTATTGCAGCCTTAAATGATCAACGTGATGGCATCGTGTTTATGTTGTGGGGAAGCTATGCCCAGCGCAAAGGCGATTTCATTGATACCTCCAGGCATTTGGTACTCCAGGCTCCTCATCCATCGCCTTTATCGGTTCATCGCGGTTTTTTTGGATGCGGGCACTTTTCCAAAGCGAATGAGTGGTTGGAGAAACAGGCTGTGCAGCCAATAGACTGGCAGTTACAAGAGAGCGAATTCGAACTTTTGTCTTAAAAAATATTTCACTTTAGCGTTAGATCTTTCCCTGCTTTGTGGTCAAGAGAAGGGGACTCCGGTAGCCTGTGTGAGACTATTTAGCGGTATTGAAAGGCGGAGTTTTTTACACGATGATCTACGTACACCACTCTAATTACGCAGAGATCCACAAGGCGCTGATTGCCACTCAAATGCGAGAGCAGCCATTAAAGGATCCGTTGGCCGAAGAGGTGGTGCTGGTTCAAAGTCCGGGTATGGCGCAATGGTTAAAGCTCAGTCTTGCCGAAGAGCTGGGTATTAGTGCCAATATTCGGTTTCCGCTGCCTTCCAGTTTTATTTGGGATCTGTTTACGCGGGTGCTGCCGGATCTGCCGAAAGAATCTGCGTTCAATAAAGAGGCGATGGGCTGGAAACTGATGCACCTGTTGCCTCAGTTTCTGCAGCAAGCTGAATTCTCACCGCTAAATGCCTACCTCAGTGATGATCAGGGGCAGCGAAAACGTTACCAGTTGGCGATGAAAATAGCCGATATCTTCGATCAATACCTGGTGTATCGGCCCAAATGGATTCTGGCGTGGGAACGTAACGAAAGCGGTGACGCGCCTGTTGACCTGCAACCCTGGCAACCCATCTTGTGGCGAGCGTTGGTTGACTACAACCAGAGTGTCGGGGGACATCCGGCGCATCGCGCAAATCTGTATGAGCAGTTTTGCCAACGTCTTGCCTTTCGTGAAGGGAAGGGTGAAGGAACGAGTGGCGATCAG
>JAUXFT010000017.1 GCA_030622755.1 Aestuariirhabdus sp.
AGCCGTTACATCCTGCTTAAATTTTGGGGCAAAACACAGAAGTAACTTACGGCTAGTTGGGAAGGTTCGACTAACAGCAGGGTAATACGGGCAGGCCCGTGAACGATTACCAGCGGGGTGATTCGGCGGCTTCGCCACCTCACCCCTTCGGGGCCGCCCTACGGGCGTTCTGCGGCGCGCTATGCACGCCTTGTGGACCGGGAGCGTAAAAGTCGACTCCTACTTTTAATGTCCACCAAACAAAAAAGGCCGCACAGCAGACCAAAAAAATCCCCGAACCTGATGGTTCGAGGATTTCTGATATGGTGGAGCTAAGCGGGATCGAACCGCTGACCTCAACACTGCCAGTGTTGCGCTCTCCCAGCTGAGCTATAGCCCCAAAATCGGGATATTTTCAGGCAAACCGAGCCCTCAAACGTGGAGCGCATTTTACTGGCTTATGGCACTCTGTCAAGCCTGTAAATTGAATTTTATAAAAGTAAAACAAGGTTTTAGGACTGCCTTGACAGCCCCGGTCAAATATCATCTACACCAGCTCATCCAACAACACACGATATTCTTTCTCCCAACGTTTTGCCTCTTTCTTCGATGCTCCCCCCAGGAGGTTTAAAGCCGCTCGAATACGCGCTCTGCTCAGATCAGGACCCAAAAGCTGCATGGCATCCACAACAGAAAACGTTGAGGTGGTTCCAGCTATCGCGAGAAACAATGGCGCCATAAAATCACCCATTTTGATTCCCATAGCTTTTGACAATCTCTTTAAGCCAGAAAACAGTTCACTTTTTTCCCATTGGCGTAAATCATCAAGCTGCCAGGATACAAATTGCAGCACCCTGCGAACCTCATCACGCTCAAGACGAAGCGCGCTGACTTTATCTTCTGTCAGTTCAGGCATACCGCTAAACATAAAGCTCGCAAGAGGAACCACTTGAGAAAAACGCTCTACCCTGCCCTTTATCAAGGGAATCAACGGCCGCACATACTCATCATTAAATGCCCAGTTACGTAAAGCCTGCAAAAATTGCTCATCGCTTAAATCTTCACGAATCCACAAGCCATTTAGCCAATCGAGTTTTTCGGGGTCGAAAATAGGCCCCCCCAAAGAAACTCGCTTCATATCGAAATTTTCAATCATATCCTGAAGTGAAAACTTTTCTCTTCCATCAGGCATGGACCAACCCATGCGTCCCAAATAATTGACTACCGCTTCCGGCAAATACCCCATGCGCTGGTAGTACAAAATACTGGTAGGGTTTTTTCGTTTGGATAACTTGCTTTTATCCGGATTACGTAACAGCGGCATATGTCCGAGCACAGGGGCTTCCCAGCCAAAATAATCATAAAGCTTTATCAGCTTTGGTGCCGAGGGAAGCCACTCCTCCCCACGAAATACATGAGTGATCCCCATAAGATGATCATCAACAACATTTGCTAGAAAGTAAGTAGGCAATCCGTCCTGCTTCAATAAAACCTGCATATCGATTTGCTGCCAGGGAATTTCGACCTCACCTCGCAGGTAATCATTAAACGTGAAACTGCCTTCTTCAGGGATTTTCATACGAACAACGTAAGGATCACCCGCTGCCAGACGACGCTTAATTTCATCCGTCGAATGATTCAACCCTCTTCCGTCATAATTTGGCCGCTCACCACGAGCCTGCTGCTCACGCCGCATCTCATCGAGCTCTTGCGGTGTAGCAAAGCAATAAAACGCATCGCCCTGGTTAATCAATTGCTGCGCATATTTTTTATAAATATCTGCCCGCTCACTCTGACGGTAGGGACCAAACTCCCCCCCCTTATCGGGCCCCTCATCCCAGTCCATACCCAACCAACGCAAAGAATCAAAAATCTTCTGTTCAGACTCTTTGGTGCTCCGTACCTGGTCAGTATCTTCTATGCGTAAAATAAATTCCCCGCCATGCTGACGAGCAAAACATAGATTAAAGAGAGCAATGTAAGCAGTTCCAACATGAGGATCGCCGGTAGGAGAAGGGGCTATACGGGTACGAACGGTCATGAGCTTTCCAATGAACGGTGTAAAAAGAGACGACAATTATACGGATTTTAAACAGCGGGGCGACCATTGGACACTAACATCGGCATAATTTAGGCGCCGATACATGAGCAATCCAGTAACGAAGATAAATCGAGACAAAAACACAGCCTACGCAGTGGTTATCGTCTTGGATGCAAAAAACCTTCATACCTGGAAAACTTTGCATTTGCGCCCACTGGTCATTTAAACCAGCCGACAAAGAACAGCAGCGGCTCGCTGTATACCGGTCCCCTACAATCAACACGGGGAAACAGGGTCAATCGGTATTTACAACCTACACGTCGTTTAGCCTTTCCCGGCGAAACCTAACCCCTAAATACAACGACAGCAACCCTATATTCAGGGGAGCTATATACAGAGGAATAAGCTACGAGCTAACGAGACCATTCCAGTTAAAAAGCATTACTTCCTTACCCTCAAGACTTCAGATATATAAAGCACCCTAACCTGACGCACCTGAATTTACTGAGACCAAACCTTAACAGCGTACCGATTGTGACTTAATCCAATCGGTATTCAGTGGATAGATCATTTGGCAGGCTAAACCAGCGCAACGCTTCAGCAACACCATCAAGTTCTACTCCGCAGTTTCCCTCAACCATACCAGCGTCTTGCAAAGCTTCTATTGCCAGCTGCAGGTAAGCATCGAGAGAATCAAGTCTTTCATCTGACGGTTCAGGAGACTCAAAAAATCCATTGCAGTAATTGATTTCACTTAAACGAGCCGCAGGTTCAGCGACCAGTCCCTGATAACTCCATATCCCACGCTGCTCATCAAACTGATAATGCCCTAACATCCTCCAGCCATCGCTCGCTACGAGCTCGATCGCTTTTAACAGGTATTCAAAAGTTTCTTCAGAAATAAAATAATTGAAGTTGAGTCGAACCCAACCCGGCTTTAGCACACTACACCCCGTGGCCACCGTTTGTTCGATCGCCTCACTGGTGGCTGCATCCATCCCTAACAGTCCATGCCCATATGGACCAGCACAGGAACAGCCACCGCGAACCTGGATACCAAACAGATCGTTTAATAACGCAGTAACAAATCCATGATGTAACACCCTCCCGCCACTCCTGATTTGTAGGGAGACAATTGAAATCCGAGGCTTGTCAGTTGCACCTAAAATATCAATATTGCTACTTTCACTCCATCGAGCCAATGCGCGACTGACATAGTCGTGCTCAAGGGCCTCAATTCGCTCGGCGCCAACGGCATCCTTTAACTGGAACACCAGGCCTGCGCGTATCGCCTCAACAATCGCTGGAGTGCCTCCCTCTTCACGACGTTCTCCCTGATCAAGATAGCGATGCGATACCGGGGATACCCACGAAACCGTACCACCACCCGGCACGCTGGGTACACGATTGCCCAATAAGCTCTTATTGATTACCAATAACCCTGGTGTTCCAGGGCCTCCAACAAATTTATGGGGGGAGATGAACAATGCATCCTGGGAACTATCTCCCAGTGCACTCTGTTCACCAGACATATTTATTTCTACGTAGGGAGCGGCGGCGGCATAATCCCAACAAGAGATAGCATCGCAACTATGCAACAAACTACTAATCCGGGAACAATTACTACGCAAGCCGGTGACATTGGATGCTGCTGAGAAACTCCCTATTTTTAGCGAACGATCCTTATATTTTTTCAACTGAGACTCAAGCTCTTCCAGGTTTATACAACCGTCATCCATGAGACCGATTGTTACCAGCGTAGCGATGGACTCGCGCCAGGGAAGCTCATTTGAGTGATGCTCATAAGGACCAATAAACACAACGGGTCTCTGATCCTCAGGGATTTGTGCATTAAACTGATAACGGTCATCAAGATCAGCCGGCAAGCGTAAATTCAAAATATCAATAAACTTATGAATAGCCGCGGTCGCACCGGATCCACAAAATATCACCAGATCATCGTCACCTGCCTTTACGGATTTTTTAATCAAATCCCGTGCATCCTCGCGTAAGCGAGTAGTCTGCAAACCTGTGGCGGATGTTTCTGTATGCGTATTTGCATACCACGGCAGTACCTGCTCACGAATATAGTCTTCGATAAAATCAAGGGAGCGACCCGAGGCTGTATAATCAGCATAAATTAACGGACGAACACCAAACGGGGTTTGCATTGCGCGCCCTTCCCCGATCACACCTTCACGAATGGTTTTTATAAGCTGTTGTGCTGACATATTTAACCTCAGGTTTTAATGTTGAGGTGTGGGGCATTACTCAGTTGCAACGTTCAGCGGTAACTCTGTACTGTATTTAATCTGCTCCATAGCAAAATTCGAAGTTACATCGTTTAAGCTGGTTGCCTCAATAAACCGTTTATAAAACCGGTCATATGACGCTATATCCTTAACAATCACCCGTAACAGGTAATCGTATTCTCCGCTCATTCGATAAAATTCGACCACTTCGGGAAATGATGCAACGACACCCGAAAATGATTGTAGCCATTCGGCATTGTGCTGACTCGTTTTGACCTGAACAAAAACAGAAACACCCAAATCAAACTGTGCAGCATCCAATAACGCCACTTTACGAAGAATAACCCCGCTTTTTTCCAGCTTCTGGATACGTCTCCAGCAGGGAGTTTTAGTGAGCCCCACACGCTCCGCCAAATCTTCGATAGAAAGACTAACATTGCGCTGTAAAATAGCAAGTAGTTGCATATCAACTAAATCAAAGGTCATTTTTTTATCCATTACTATACTTTATTAGCATTTTATTCCAAAACATCGAGATCTACAAAGGTATAATAAAATTACTTTTCGTTTTTCGCACCTCACAGGTATTTAAACCCCTCAACACAACCGAAAAAACGTAAAAAAACTTAAAAAAAATCGCATCATAGTCGCCAGGGAGCGTAACTTTTTGACGTCTCGATCACGACAAAACGTTATGCAGATCATTTGAAGCCCCCACCAACAGATGGAAATGCTTCTCAGGAAATACTAACCCAGCAAACTCCAGGCAATAAAAAAGGGACCGATGCCCCTTTTTTAAATCAAATGCCGGACTCTACGAGGCCGCGGCAGAAATAAGCCCCGCCTCAGCCATCAAACCTTCAATCTCTGGCAAACTGGCAGGATCATCGATAGTCGAAGGTATGCCATATTCTTGACCTGCAGCTATTTGCCGTAGACTCCTGCGCAAAATTTTACCAGAACGTGTTTTAGGTAGGCGACTTACAACCAGGGCACGCTTAAAGCAGGCCAGTGGACCAATCGCATCACGAACCATTTGAACCAGCTCCTGCTCAAGCTGATCATGATCCATATCGACACCATTCTTAAGCAATATAAGACCCAGAGGTTGCTGACCTTTCAGGTCATCATTTATACCAATAACTGCACATTCAGCCACTGCAGAATGCGCAGCAACGACCTCCTCCATTTCTCCCGTAGACAGGCGATGGCCTGCGACATTAATAACATCATCGACGCGCCCCATAATAAACAGATAGCCATCTTCATCGAGATATCCACCATCTCCAGACACGTAATACCCGGGAAACTGATCAAGGTATCCACTTCTAAAACGATTAATATCCCCCCAGACTGTCGGCAAACAGCCGGGCGGCATAGGCAATTTTAGCGCGACGAAACCTTGCTCATTCACCGCAGCGGGTTCACCACTCTCATTGAGAATTTGCACATTAAAACCAGGCACTGGTACCGTAGAAGATCCGGGTTTAACCGGTAGCCGCTCTATACCAACCATATTGCCGGCAATGGCCCAGCCCGTCTCGGTTTGCCACCAATGGTCAACAACTGGCTTACCCGTTTTCTCAACAGTCCACTCATAGGTAGGTGGATCAAGTCGTTCTCCAGCCATGAAGATCGTCTCGAGCGCACTCAAATCATATGCCTTGATCAATTCGCCCTCGGGGTCTTCTTTTTTGATGGCGCGAAATGCAGTAGGTGCCGCAAATATCGCCTTAACCTTGTACTCGGCAGCAACACGCCAAAAGGCACCAGCGTCAGGGGTAAATACCGGCTTACCCTCATAGAATATTGTGGTGCAACCACGAATCAGCGGAGCATAAACAATGTATGAATGCCCTACTACCCAGCCCACATCCGATGCCGCCCAAAAAACATCTCCTGCATCCATGTTATAGATCGCCTTCATGCTGTAATGCATCGCTACCGCATGTCCACCATTATCCCTCACAACACCCTTTGGCTTGCCGGTGGTACCGGAGGTATACAAGACATACAGAGGATCGGCCGCATTCACAGGAGTACAACCGACAGGCTTCGCCGTAGCCAACAAGCTTGCCCAGTCATGATCGAAACCATCATTGAGTAAACCCGGGCTTTGCTCTCGCTGCCACACCACACTGGCGGACGGCTTATGAGTCGCTATTGAAATTGCTTCATCCAGCATGGGCTTGTAATTAATGACCCGGTTAACTTCGATACCACACGAGGCGCTTAGTATAACTTTGGGCTCAGCGTCATCGATGCGCATCGCCAACTCACTGGGTGCAAAGCCACCAAACACCACCGAGTGAATAGCACCCAGTCGCGCGCAAGCCAGCATAGCTATCGCAGCTTGTGGAATCATGGGCATATACACAACAACCCGATCCCCCTTACCCACGCCCAGATCCACAAGCATGCCAGCCGTACGAGAAACCTCGTCCAACAGCTCATTGTAGGTGTATGTTTTTTTATTCCCTGTAACAGGCGAATCGTAAATTAACGCAGCCTGCTCACCGCGCCCATTCTCTACGTGATAATCCAGTGCAAGGTATGCGGTGTTCAACTCTCCATCAGCAAACCAGCGGTGAATGTCGTTATCATCCTGACTTAGAATAGTCTGCGGCTCTTTGAACCAACTGATCGCGCTAGCCTTTTCCTGCCAAAAACCCTGTGGATCCTCAACAGATTTGCTGTACTCCTGCTTGTAGCTCATAGCGTTCCCTCATCTTTCTATATTCTTATGAGTATGGCCGAAACATCAAACCGCGACCGTTCAAATATTGTCGACAATTATGTACATATAAGAAGACTTTAGGCATTCAACCTTAGTTGTATCCCAGTTTTGTTAACAATTAGCAGCGCTGACACTAATCAACATCATTTAGGCGTCGCTTTACTTTACGGGTCATCCACCACACAAAAGCAACCACAGGCACTACGGTTGCGGCGACCAGAATCGATTTATCGAACCCTGCGCCTAGCGGCTTACCGGCATCTATAAGGTATTTGATCAACCCGACCAGATAGTAGCTGATGGCTACAACGGATAGCCCTTCGACTGTCTCCTGTAGCCGTAACTGAAGCTTGCCCCGGCGGTTCATTGAAGACAGCACTCTCTGATTTTGTTGTTCAATCGCAAGATCAACCTGCGCTCTTAATAAGTCACCGGTACGCGCCATACGTCTGGACAACTCTTCAAGCCGGCTCGTAACCGCTTCACAGGTATCCATAGCAGGAGTGAAGCGACGGGCAAAAAAGTGGCTCATGGTCTGGAAATTAAGAAATGGTTCCTCTTCAACATATTCAAGACGCTGCCGAACCAGGGCGAAATAAGCTTTTGACGCCGAGAATCGATAGCTAGTATCCGCACGATATTGCTCTACCTCTGCTGCTACAGCCGAAATCCCTTCCAATAATTGACGCTCTTCACCGGGGGCTTTATTAACAAAAGCCACTCTTTCTGTGATTTCGGCTACTTTCGCATCCAAAGCCGCCAGTCTCGGGCTTATTTTTCGCGCCAACGGTAACGACAACAAAGCCATTAAGCGATAGCTTTCAATCTCAAGAAAGCGTTGTAACAAACGACCAGTACGTTGTGGGGAAAGTTCGTAATTAGCAATGTAGAATCGACCAAAACCACCCCGGTGTAACTTAAAACTGGTACACAGTACCGCCCTACGATTCATCGCGTATGAACCTATAACTCGTTCACCACCAAACACTTCATCAGCCAGACGTTCAAAGTTCACACCTGAGCGATCATCACTTTTTTCTATCACGCCATGAAGCGCTGCAACCACTTCCCCACTAATTGACTCGAGCCACTCACGAGGAACCACATCAACTGCTTTTTCGACGAACGGTTGACCACCACGGAATGAGCGAATAAAGGTGTAAGCCGAAAATTCTGTATGGCGCTCCCAGCGTAAATGAAATTCACCGAAATCAAGATACAGTGCTGATTCATTAATATCGGGCAGAGCGAGTGAATATCGCTTACATAATAGCGCTATATGCTCGGCTTCATTGTTGCCTGTACGCTCTCCGGAAAGGATCGCTATATGGCTTATTAATGATTGAACTTCAACCACAGGAAAAGGGCGTGCGTGCATTTCACTGTACAACTGGTCACGTAAAGGGTGAACGGGAAGGCGAAATTCCCCCAAGAAATTATTATCGATTTCCATCAAGAGCACTCAGATTGCATTCATGTTTTGCAGTGTACGTCGCAGAGGGTTTTAGGTAAACCGTAACGAATTACAGTGAATGAAGTTCTATTTACCTGGATCAACATCTTGCTGGCAATCATGCCATATACTGAATTAACTTTGGAAAGTAATGACCATATTGCAGACAGTAGAGGCTAGCCATCATGAGCGGTTACAGCACCCAGCAGATCCGAAATATCGCCTTCGCCGGTCATACCGGGGCAGGCAAAACAACGCTTATCGAAAGTTTGTTAACTGCGGCTGAAAATATCGGGACAGCAGGCACCACAACCAAAGGAAATACTGTTTGCGATTATGATCCCCAGGAAAAATCCTGCGGACATTCACTCAATACTGCCTTATGTCACCTGACAACCCGGAATCATCATATCAATATTTTAGATACCCCCGGTACTCCTGACTTTGCAGGACGCGGCATTAGTGCACTGAGTGCTGCAGACGCTTCCTTATTGGTGATCGACGCCAATGCCGGTGTTGAATCCATTTCCGAAGTCATGATGCGTGCGGCCAATGAACGCAATCTCTGCAGGGCGATTGTGATCAATAAAATAGATATACCTGGCGTAAATTACCAGGGACTAATGGAGCAAATCAACGATGCTTTTGGTGCTGAATGTTTGCCAATTAATTTGCCCATAGATAACGGGGGGGAAGTTGCCGACTGCTTCTTCACTCCCCAGCAACTTGATACAGCATTAGGTGATGTAAATAGCGCTCACGACGCCCTGATCGATCAGGTTGTTGAGGTCGATGAAGCACTGATGGAAATCTATCTGGAACAGGGACAAGCCTTAAGCCCGGAACAGCTGCACGCACCCTTTGAGCAAGCATTGCGAGAAGGCCACCTTATACCGGTATGTTTCACCTCAGCAGAAACAGGCGCCGGAATTAAAGAACTTTTGCAGATAATTACTGAATTAATGCCCAACCCCCTTGAAGGAAACCCACCAGCATTCCTTAAGGGAGAAGGCAATAGCGCAACCCCCGTAAAGGTCTCTCCTTCCATGGAAGGTCATGCGATTGCCCACGTATTTAAAGTTATGATCGACCCTTATGTTGGCAAACTGGGTCTATTTCGCATACACCAGGGAACCATCACTCCTAACAGCCAATTGTTTGTTGGCGATGCCCGTAAACCTTTTAAAGTGTCACATATTTACCGGATGCAAGGTGACAAACACACAGAGATGTCTCAAGGCATCCCTGGTGATATATGCGCCATAGCAAAAGTCGACTCTATCCACTTTGATGCCGTCCTCCATGATTCGCACGACGAAGATCACTTCCACCTCAGGTCTGTTGATTTTCCGCCTCCAATGTTTGGTCTTGCTGTCATTCCAGAGCGCAGAGGTGACGAACAAAAGCTTTCAGATGCTTTGCACAAACTGGAAGAAGAAGACCCTACGTTAATTATTGAACACCGCGTTAGTTTGAATGAAACCGTAATGCTCGGGCAAAGTGATCTGCACCTGGAGACCTTGCTACAGCGCATGCGAACTCAATTTAATGTCTCAGTAGCGACTCACCCACCGGCTATCGCGTTCAAGGAAACGATCAGTAAATCAGCTAAAGGTCATCATCGACACAAAAAGCAAACTGGAGGATCTGGTCAGTTTGGGGAGGTCTATTTGCGTGTTGAACCTCTTGATCCAGGGACAGGATTCGTATTTACCAACAAAGTAGTCGGTGGCGCAATTCCCGGGCAGTTTATTCCCGCAGTTGAAAAAGGCATTCGCCAAATAATCCTTAGTGGTGCGATTTCTGGACACTCTATGCAAGATATCAGAGTCACCGTGTATGATGGAAAACATCACTCTGTAGACTCCAGGGAGATCGCCTTCGTAGCAGCCGGACGCAAGGCATTTTTAAATGCCATAAAGGCAGCTTCACCTGTAATTCTTGAACCCTTTGTCAATCTTGAAATTGAAGTTCCAGAGCGCTGTATCGGAGACATCACTGGCGACCTGTCTGCCAGGCACGGAATGATATTGGGCAGTAAAGCCCTTCCAGGACACAAAGCAGTTATAAGCGCTCAAGCTCCTGCGCGAGAGCTTGTCGACTATCTGGCTCGAATCAAATCGCTTAGTGGCGGGGAAGGCTCCTTTAGCATGAGTTTTAGCCATTACGACAAAGTATCGTCAACACTGCAAAAAGAATTGGTGAAAAATCATGCTACCGATCACGAATAGGTTCTGTACTGGCTGGATACTGGTTTTATAGTTGCACGCCTTGAGGGTCGAACAGGCCCTCGCTCTTCTCCCAACTCCTTATAACGCGCTAGTAAATGAAGACCCACGTACATCGGTTATCTGACAGCTATAGCAATTGTCTATGTCAGCGATTAGAACTAGTAATTTGCGTTGACGGACGACTTAATCCACAATCGCTGGCAATTTCATAGCGCTACGAATCACAGCAATCTTTCACGGAGATATTTTATGCAACCCGTTACTATTTTTGGCCGCGAAGGCTGCGGTTTCTGTCAACGCGCCAAGCAATTGGCAGAAGATCGAAACCTGTCATTTAAATACATCGACATTCATATTGAGGGTATTTCCAAAGCTGATCTTGAAAAGACTATCGGCAAGCCGGTAGAGACTGTACCGCAGATTTTTGTGGGTAACACCCACATTGGCGGGTTTACCGAATTCAATGAGATGGTAGAAAAAGAGGTCTGATTTTCTACTAATATGCATGCTCTGGTGACCGGGTCTATACTGGCAAAAGTCATAACCGGAGCTTAAAAATGCACCATTCTTCCCTCAGGCTTTTGCTGGTAAATTCCGCAAAAGCCTTTTTAGTACCCCTTTGTTTCAGCTCAGTCGTTTTTGCCCAATCAGCCGCCATTCTGGAAGGCGATAGCGCAATACCCCTTCAAAATAGCCAGGGCATGGTAGTAACAAGTCATACTCTTGCATCTACTGTGGCTCGCGAAGTTCTCGCTGAGGGCGGCAACGCAATTGATGCCGCAGTAACGGCAGGTTTTGCCCTCGCAGTAACTCAACCCCGCTCTGGAAATATTGGCGGTGGTGGATTCATGCTGATCTCGCGCAGCACACCCGATGAGGTCGTCGCAATCGACTATCGGGAAACAGCGCCTGCCAAGGCTCACCGAGATATGTTCCTTGACGAAAGTGGCGCAGTAGATAGCCAGCGTAGTCGATTCTCACATTTGTCAGTGGGCGTCCCGGGCACAGTTGCTGGTTTACTCATGGCTCTGGATAAATATGGCACTATCCGCCGGGAACGCGCTTTGGCGCCAGCTATTAAGCTCGCAGAAGAAGGCTTTATTGTCCCACCCCGATTCACCAAAGGCTTAGAGTCTGTCAAAGATCGTTTACAGAAATCCCCAGCTTCACGATCAACATTTTATAAATTTGATGGTAGCGCCTACCAACCCGGAGAGAGGTTTATCCAGCCCGAACTTGCCGCAACCCTTAAACGTATATCCGAGCAAGGACGTGATGGTTTTTATCTAGGAGAAACAGCCCGCCTGCTAGCGGAGGAGATGGCTGCCAACGACGGTATAATGACCGAAGAGGATATCAGTAATTACCAGCCTAAAATCCGTAAACCTGTTCAGGGTAATTACCGTGGATACAATATCTATTCCATGCCACCTCCCAGCTCCGGCGGCATTCATATCGTGCAAATATTAAATATTCTCGAAGGCTACCCTATCGGTTCATTTGGCCACAACTCAGCGAAAACGATCCATTTGATGGCAGAAGCGATGAAGCGCGCCTACGCAGACCGCGCTACTTATCTTGGCGACAGCGACTTTGTTAAGGTGCCTGTCACGGGCCTTATTTCCAAAGAATATGCGGCAGAGTTGCGCAAAAGTATCAATACAACCAGGGCAACACCTTCACAGGAAATTAGCGCAGGCTTACCTTCTGCCTACGAAAGTAATGAAACCACCCATTTTTCTGTCGCCGACAAATATGGGAACGTCGTCGCAAACACCTACACCATTAATTTCAGCTATGGCTCGGGTATCACCGTTAAAGGGGCTGGGTTTTTACTCAACAACCAAATGGATGATTTCAGTGCAAAGCCCGGAACAGCCAATGCGTATGGCTTAACAGGCGCTGAAGCAAATAGTATTGCGGGCAATAAACGCATGCTCAGCTCGATGTCCCCTTCCATTGTCAAATATCAGGGGAAAAATTTGCTAGTCACTGGTAGTCCTGGAGGCTCTCGGATCATCACCACCACCTTGCAAGTGATAATGAACGTAATTGACCATGGCCTTAATATTCAGGAAGCCGTCAATGCGCCTCGCATCCACCACCAATGGCTACCTGACTCCATTCGAATTGAACAAGGAATTAGCCCTGACACACAGCAACTGCTGGAATCAATGGGGCATAAAATCGAACTGAAATCAGCAATGGGAGCTAGTCAAAGTATTTACATAGATCCCATGGGAGGCTTTCAAGGGGCAGCTGATCCCCGTCGAAGCACTTCATCTGCGCAGGGATTATAAACGCTTCTACTGTTAACTCATTAATCGGTTGCGCAACTCAGCAATGCCGTGTTGCGCTAGCTCTTTGGCGAGATCTCTGTACTTTTTATCCACCAATAGTGGCCCAACTTCACAGCGGTGCAAAAGGTTTCTAAATGCTGGAGGAAGTTTGTTTGCCCTTGTGAGCATACCTCCTTGGCGGTCTTCAGCAAGATATAAGATACGAGTCACTCCGGACATTAAAATTCGTGACAAGCACATCGGGCATGGCTCCAGACTGCAGATAAGAGTTAGCTCACTGTTATCCGATACCCCCTTAAAGCTCCGTCCACCCTGCTCCCATTGATCGAGAAGTTGCATCTCTGCATGTGCCGAGCTGTCACGAACCGGAAAAAATACTGCATTCTTTGCACTATAGAGTATCTCGTCCTGTAGGCATAAAACTGCCCCTACACCATAATTTCCCGCCTGCCTTGCTTGCAATGCCAGCTCACAAACGGCATGAGCAAACCGCTCTCGTCGGTTAGTCGGAGAAAGGTGTTCCAATCGATCTTCCAAAACAGTCAGGTCGACAGGTTGCTCTCTTGTATTTTTCCGAAATAAAAATTCAAGCATTTTCATAGATCATGGATTTATGAAAACACACTTGATATAAGTACCGCTCATAAATCATCCTCAAGACTTATATGTATCTCATCATCAAACACAGTCATGTTGCTTTGGCATTATTGAGTATTTCACTATTTATTATTCGTGCCATTTGGTCAACACAACAATCTGCTTTACTGCAAAAGCGTTGGGTTAAAATTGTTCCTCATATCATAGACTCCATGCTTCTTGCTTGTGCAATCTTTCTTATGTTGAGCATTCAGCAATACCCATTTCAAAGCAGCTGGTTAACAGCAAAACTATTAGCACTGATTCTTTATATTGGGTTAGGAACAATAGCCATCAAACGAGGTAAAACACCACAAGTCAGGCTGTTGGCAGCATCAGGAGCCATAATCGTATTCATTTATATTGTTGGAGTAGCACTCAATCACAGCTATTGGGCATGGTTATAAACCACTGTTCCCGTAACAGATGCGTACCTAGTGGTCGCATTTCATGGTCTCTCAATCCGACTAACAGGCTGTCACCGTCGTCATTCACTCTCAGTTCTGCGTATTCGGCTAATTCCAGGCAGTGGCTGCTTCCCTCCTGAAAAAAATAGTTCTCTGCACCCAGCTTAAACTCCCCATGGTATTTATAATTCAGTCTCAATTGATTGACCTGTAGGGCGTTACCGTCATCCATTTTTAAATAATGGCCAATACCCAGCTCATCGACATAAATTACCAACGTACCCTGTTGTACAAGTTCCGACTCAGGAACTTTACGCGCTAACTCATAGCGCAGATTCATATAATCACCCTGAAGAATCGAACGAGGGTCAACAGGAACAAGCTTTAGATACAGAATTTTCTCGGAACCCAATAGACGCTCTTTAACACCAATAACACCGCCTAGCAGAATCAGACTAAGCAGCACAGGCGTTAGCATGATCCATTTTTTAAGAATCATTGCGAATCTTTACGTCACGACCAGGCTCCAACATTATACGTGCCGAACGCTGCATGTAAGCCGCAACAGCGAGACATAAAGCACCGGACATCAAAAGCAAAGCACCTTTTTCGATAAGTGATGATTGCAACGAATAATAATACCAAAACAGGAAAAGCCCGAAGAAAATCCGTCCCAATAACAGCAGGATGGGTTCATCACGCCAATACCCGACCAAAACCAACAAGCCGGATATCAACAGACCATGATTAAAGAACATAGCTAACGAAACAGACAGCAGGGAAAATGATATTACTACAGGCAAACTGCAATTAAGTTCCTTGGCAATCAGGCACAAAACCACAAAGAAAGCCGTTAAAAGTAAACCAAGGGATACCCTATGATTAAGAACCGCTATCGACTCCCACGGATTACTGGATAAAAGTACTTGCCAAAAAGAAATAATTATCAAGGCATAGGACATTGAAAAGCCCAAGGGTCTTGCCCATTCAGATCGCGATTGTGGCCCCCAAAGCAACACCCAGCATACTACTACTATCAAAAGCAATAAATCGCCCCACCCCCAATACGCTTCAATCGATACCCAAACAAGCATAAAAACAACTAAAGTTAAGGGCTGTACGAACCTCAGCAATTCACTATCCAATAAAAAATAACAACACAAAGTAATCAGTAACTGAGCTACCGATAACGTCGCCCAGTCATTACCAGGCCACCATTCAACAGCGGTGAAAAGTAACAATCCGTTTCCACACAAAAGCACAGCAATGGCCATTTGTTGTTGAAACATACCCGTACCAAATCGATACAGCATTACACTGCCAAAAATGATCGATAGTCCGATAAATAGCGAAGCCATTCCCTGCTGATACAAAGCAAAGGATAAAAGCGGTGACAATAAAAACCATGATGCTATCCAGGCACCAAAACCACTCAATGCCCGGGATAAAAGAGGAGGATGATCATTTAACTCAATATTGGAAGAGACGTAAGAGGCTACTTTATTACGTAGTTTACTATCAGGGATTTTATTTACAGGATATCGAGACGACCACTCAAACATGCGCTGATTCTCTTACAAGTTTCGTATGATGTAGCCAGTTAAGCCAGTAAGCACTTCCACCAAAAGAAAACAGCAGCACGATAGCAAAAGCCCAATACCCTAGCGGGGAATCATTGATGATCAACAAACGCCCAACAGAAGGAAGGAGCACTACCAAAAGGGAAGTAACAAGCAGCGTTACCATCACCAAACTACGAAAGGCATAATATCGATAACCAATTACCAACAAAGATAGCCAACAGACCACAAGAAACCATTCATCCCATTCAGCCAGGGCTGGCTCAAGGAAAATACGGCAAGTTGGGACCGTGAATGCGATGGTACTGTAAAGAAGCAAAACCAGTCTTAACCATGCTCCCTCTAGCCAGCTGGGCGTGCCTGGCAGGCATCGCTCTGTGAACAGTAAAAACAATGAATTGATACCACCCAATAACAGATAAAGCACGTTAACAGTCGCGATATCACCGGGTACTGCAACTTGCCACCAGTACAGTACCAGCGTCAGGTTTGTTAATGTCCAACACAGCATAAGGGAGGGCGCAAAACGAAACAAAGGGATCCAGACACCTACAAGAAAAATACAGCCAGCAAATAGCTGCCACGCGTCTGCTCCCGTTTGATATACCTGCCCAATAACGGCTAACCAGGCCCCTGCACAAACCCCTGCCGACAAACTTCCGAGCTTTCCTTTTATGGTATGGGAGCCTGCATAAGCCGCATATCCCCCGAACCCAATAAACAGACAAAACATTAACCCATGCTTGGTAAATCGACCCAACACTTCCCAATTAAAAGCAAGCACATACAAAATACCACTCAGGATCAGCACAACCCCACAAAACATCAATTGCCGAGAGATCCACTGAAGCCAATCAGCTGAAGATCGCAATGAGAGTATAGCGAGTTCCAGCTCGTTACGGCTTAGTTCTCCTGTACTGTGCATACGAAATAACTGAGTCAGAGTCACTTTACTTGGATCAACAGATTGCATTGATTAATATCGCTCCCGGCAAATATTGAATAATGATTTAATACCCGTCTGTAACAAACACGCTCAAACGCACTCGAAGCGAGCAAAAAGTTCCACAGCAGCGAAACCTTCGGAAAAACAGGGAAAATCCAGTTACTAAAAAACGATCGCCAAGGTCAGAATTTCTGCCAAAAAACCTTTTACCTCTTTGCCACCCCCAGACTGATTCATAAGAAATATCAGTTAGTAAAGGGTTCCCGGGACTAAAAGACGAAACACAAGAAACACCACGATCAACGATATAAATGACATCAACCATTTATAGACCGTAGCATCCAATCCGGTTTTTTCCTCAATCCAATCTCCGGTGACGGCACTAAACTTAGCCGCCATGACTACTGCAAGTGCAAACAGAATCACAAGAAAAATCAGGTTCATTATAATAATCTCCCTATCTACTAAGCAGGTAAAGTGTAGGTCGCGACACAGTATTTACTATGACTTGCATCAAGCAGGTAAACAACTCAAATTTATCAAGTCAAAAGCGTATCAAGAAAAACAATCCCGGCGTTTAGTCATTGGGAAGTACAATATTCTCCGGTAGAATAGCAAGGTTACTTTTACCTAATATAATTATAAAGGTCATCTATGCTAACCTGGCTTCATTCTCGCCGAGTACGCTACCTTGCGTGCCTATGTTTTATGTTTCTAGCCCTGATGATTGTGCTCCGCGGAATCTTCTACTGGGGTTTTTCAGACGTTGGGGATACCATTCAAGCGTCAATGCCCGATCTGGCTAAAGTTCTCTATATAGGGCTAAAGTTCGACCTTCGCCTCGCAATTCTCCTCACGCTACCAGCCTTACTATGTGCGTACCTGCCTCGAGTAAATATACTCCAGACCAAATTTGCACGTTCAATAGTGCAGATATACGTAGTGATAATCATAACGGTCCTGATGATCTTTTATGTATTGGACTTCGGGCACTATGCTTACCTTGGGGTCCGGGTTAATTCCACCGTCTTAAGGTTCTTTGAAGACTTTGCTATCTCCAGTAATATGGTGTGGCAAAGCTATCCCGTAATTTTGATTACCTTTAGCGTGCTTTGCACCGTAATTATATTCAACTTGCTGCATAGCAGGCTCTTGCAAGCCACCCTGTTAACACCTTCCCGGCTTATCTCTGTCAAAGGGCGTATTAGCGGTGGTATTACAGCATTTTTTGCTATTGTGTTCGGCATTCTTGGGCAGTGGCCCGGCAACATCGAAAATCCCGTCCCCTTGCGCTGGAGTGACGCTTTTTTTAGTGGCAGTACCGCTATATCCTCTCTTGGACTAAATCCTGTTTTATTTTTTATCGATTCCTACGAATACGAAGAGAAACCCTACAATACCGAAATAGTACAACAGCACTACCCTCAGATTAGCCAATACCTGGGAGTAACAAACCCTAATTCCGAAACACTTAACTATACCCGCCAGCACTCCACCTCTGATCACAGAGTATCGCTAGAGGGACGCAAACCCAACGTTATATTTATTATGCTGGAATCTCTCGGGGCCAGCCGCCTCGGCATCTTCAACAATCCGTTAAACCCTTCACCCAATCTTGACCAAATAGCTCACGATGGCTGGTTTGTACCTAATTTTTACGTACCGGTTTCGGGAACAGCCCGAACCGTTTTTGCCAGTCTGACAGGCCTGCCGGATGTTGGAAGAATTAATACGTCCAGTCGAAACAGCCTGATCATTGATCAGACAATGATCATCAATGAATTCCATGGCTATCGAAAAAATTACATCATTGGCGGTAATCTTGGCTGGGCCAATATGAGCGCCGTAATAAACCATAATATCCCTGACATCGTCACCTATGAAGAGGGGAACTTCAGCTCGCCCAACGTGGATGTATGGGGTATTTCCGATCTTGACCTATTCAAGGAAGCAGACGCAATATTAAGAAAGCAGCCAAAAGACAAACCCTTTGTCACCTATATTCAAACAGCAGCCAACCACCGCCCTTTCACGGTCCCTGATAACAACGACGATTTCTTAATCGACGAAAGCAAAAATGATGATGAGCTTAGCAAAGCTGGTTTTCGTAATGCGCCGCAATACAACGCCGTACGCTTGCTGGACTACAACATCGGTCGTTTTATGGAAATGGCAAAACAGGGTGGCTACTTTGAAAACACAATTTTCGTATTCTTCGGGGATCATAACAATCGTATAACTGAAACCCCTCACATGAAGCCTTTCTACGAGGCTCTTGATCTTGATGGATTACATGTACCACATATGATTTATGCCCCCAAGCTACTCGAGCCCAGAGTAATTGAAGAGGCAGTTAGTCTGGTAGATGTGTTTCCAACGATTGCAGGCTTGCTAGGTATACCTTATCAAAATAGCACGTTAGGGCGCGACATCAACATGCCGGCCCCGGAAGGAGAACGGATAGTCTATACACAGACGGCCCACAAACGGAATCCGATGATTGGAGCCATCAGCAAAAATTTTATGCTACGAATTCACTACAACAGTAACGATATAAAACTGCACGATCTTAACTCTCCTACTCCTGCTGTAGATGTCAGCAATCAACACCCGGAAATGACCGAAAAACTTACAGGGTTAGCAAAAGGAATCTACGAAACTACTCGTTACTTACTGCACAACAATAGAAAATAAACGTTTATACGGGGAGATTCATGACGAACGCGAAGAACACTGCGACCGCCATCCCCCCTGCAAAGACGTAGGCATGGGTATTTGCCCTGGCACGGGCGATCGTAAGAAAATCAGTTAGACGAACCAACGAGACGACGCCCCAAAAACTTACGACACCGCGCAACAAAAAGAACCACAATGCATACACCAGCAATAAGGGGTCAATCAGATAATCCCATAAGTTGCCCGATTCCAACCCACCTCCAACCGCCCAGACAATCACAATTAAAGTGACAACAGACGCGATGAACCAATAGCGAACCCAGGATGCCCAGAGGGCAACCACGAACAGGGGAAGCAATAACATGCTGCCAAACCCCCAGCGATAGGGATCTACATAGGTCATGCCAAGAGTCGCGGTGTAAAAAGGTATCCCTATTACGATAACTGATACCAGAACGAGCAAGTTCTGTTTTTCTTCAAGTGGCTTAACTAAACCAAGCCGAGAAAAAGTTCCAGCGAGTAATAGACACAGTGTAAGTATCGAAACGTCTCCAACAACCCCCCTAATAAAAAATGCTGCGGAATGACCTTTTAGTACAGGAATAAACATCAACATTAACAGGATAATCAGAGTACAGACTAGTGCACCATTGTTATTTTGGCGTCTAGGCATGATGCACATAATCACGCACCACAGGGTTAGCAAGAGCAATAACCACGAGATCATTTCAACAACCCTGCCAGCCACCCATTAGTGAACTGGATGTGCTTGATTGCACTCCGGTTCCAGGTAAAGAATAAATGAATCTGCCCATCATCTGTAGTTATGACATAGGGATAATCATATTGGAAGAAACATCGCCCCCACTGGCAAACCTCCTGGCTGGCTTGGTCCAGAATATTATAAAACAGTGCCTCCTTCCTTGCAGGTTGATGAAGCAATGACTTACTCAACCCTTTACCCGCAAGCTCCGTAAATTCTGACTCAGTTGCTCGCTCATTAGTGTAGGCGCTACCATCCTCAAAATAATGAACCACATTCCAACCCTTACCAGATCCACCATCAACAAGTAGTGCAAGCCGGTCCCTTTCTTCTGATGAATCATTTCCAATTAACCAACTTCGATCCAGAGCGCGAAAAGCCGCGATAGCAGAGTCAGGGTTATTAACTGGAATTTGTACTGGTTCGGACCAGGTTTCTCCGCCATCCAAGCTTTTCACGTTCAAAACACGGTGTGGAGGGGTCTCAGCCGAATAACGCATATAGACGTCAAGTTCATTGTTAGCGGGAACCAATACAACCGGCTGTAGTGACTGACGCCCCTTATTCAAACGAACCTTGTCAACAACATCTCCCTGCCGATTAAGCCGAACTATTTCACCAAATTTACCCGCAAGTTCATGATATGCAGGTATACCAAGTGTTCCATCGTCATAATAGAAAGGCTTACCTTTCACAAGAGTGCTTAGGTTCCAAAAAGGGCTAGTAATCAAGCGTTTGGGATAACCCCAGGTTTTACCAAAATCATCCGATGTGACTAAATTCAGATGACTGGTCGCCCAACCACCTAAAGAAACACTGACGTACACCATCCATACTCGGCCATCAGGCCCGATGGTCAAAACCGGGTTACCAATTTTTTTTATGAAACGGCGAGATCCCTGCGCTGTCGATGAAACACTAATCATCGCGAAATTATCGGACCATAAACCCGTTTGCAGATCATAGTATGCACCATAGATCTTGACGTCGGACGCCCCCTCACGGCTCCCTCCAAACCAGGCCGCTAATATCCGACCATCTGTGAGCTCTACTGCAGTCGAGGCATGCACCATTTCGGTTATACCCTGGGAGGCGATACGCTGCTCTATGGAGGCAGGCAACAGGACAGGTTCACTATCCGCAGCCCTGATATTGTGTTGTAAATTTTGCGGGGCATTTAAAAAAGCAAAACCGAAGACAATCAGGACAGTCAGAATTGCCAGGAAGCGATATGAATTAGCAGATATAATCAAGTTTTTAGCCTGTTATTAATATTATACAAAACAGCATTTACCTCCATGTTTAACACAATATTTACACTGGGTTTATCCCTACCCACCTTCGTAATCACCCTGATTTATATAGCACTACCCCGAATACCATGAAGCAAGAAGCCGGGATAATCTAACAGCTAAAGAATCTACTGTTTACAAGGGAAATGCCGTAATGATAGCCGCAACAATTATATCCAATCTCAACGTCCGAGAACATTCCGCAAAAGCCGTACTGGTTCTCAGTGAAAGCAATCAGACTCTGGATGACTACATACAGAACTCAAACTTATTTTTTACCGACTTCAATGTCGAGCAGGAATTTATATCTCGTCTGCTTTTTATAAGCCAGCGTATGGACGAAAGCTTAGCGCTTCTGGATAGCTCACTATCAGATAGTACAGATAGAAAATGTCAACCTGAACAGCTAACACTCGTTCAGAACTAATATCCCTCTCAAACAATTTAGCCAGCGCTAATCGACCACTGGCTCGGTAGAATTATTTTTATGATTAATCGGAAGAATATTGTAGCCTCTCAGCTCCGCTAGACGCGCCTTCAAAGTATGAATCTGACGAAGATTACCATTCCAGTCATAGCGGTAAATACCGCTTTTCTGCGCTGTAATATGTAACACTCCGGATTCAGACGCATCAACCAGCAGTAATGTATGCCCACCAGCGATGGTAGTCAGTACAATCAGATGCTCGTCTGCAAGGTGATGTTCAGAGTCTTCCGCCCAGCCTAATTGACGTGCAACATCAAGAAGGTGGCAGCGGAATTCTGATATATCTGTACAGGAATACGTATAGGATCGAGTAATCGCCCCAACTGCTGTGTTTTTCATTCGACTCCTGCTTAATCTGACAACTTTGTGACGTTAATCATACATAAAGAAGACAAAAGTTACAGCTATTTGGAGTACCTCACAGAAAGAGCCTTGTATAAGTCCTCGGGAAAACTGGATTTACTGCTATCTAGCTCCAGTAACAACTCTGTTAAATGCTCGTTATCTTCCCTGCCCCCCCATATTTTTTTATAGGTACCCTCCTTATAACCATGATCCTGACGGAAGCCATTCAGAATATTCTTACCAACATAAGAGCGATAAAGCTCATCAAAACTTATTCCCACGGCTGACATAACCGTAGCAAAAGCTTCCAGTTCTGCTGACTTGGAAACGAGTGTAGCGCAAGCAAGCTTTTCAAAAGACTCAATTAATGGGTGTGCAATCTCCTCAGCCAACACCGAATCCATTGTCTGATAAAAGTGCGCTATCTTTTCATCGGAGGGCATACCGGAGCAATCCTGAATCAGCTGGGCCCAGATAAAGTGTGCAATATCCACAACTTCAAGTACGATTTGTTCCCTATTGTCTGTCCCGTGCTTCCACCACTTCCAGTCGCAATGATCATTTACTGCTTCGGCCGCCTCTAACCAAATAGCCCTAAACCAGGGTCGGTTAAGTTCTATCCAGTTGTCATTGATTTTACAATTGATCGCATCCTGCAATACCAGCATCTTTTTCAGTTTATTCATATCACTCCTCAAAATAAAACCTCACGGCAACGAACATCATTACGTTTACGATCATTATTAAATTATCGATACAGGATATTGAAGCTACTGTGGCTCAAGCTTCTCAATTTTTGAAACTTCAGGCACGAACTCATCAACAGAATCTTGACCTTGATCTGCCGATTCAACCAGCGCCTTGGGCAGCTCTTTTTTTACACGAACCCCTAAATCTATAAATCGCTGAGACTGACTAACCAGGTTTCCTCGGCCTTCTCGCAAACTATTCCAGGTACTGTGCCATGTATCCTGAGCGGTACCGATTTGTTTTCCGAGCTTCTCCATATTTTCGACAACTACCCGCAATTTGTCATAAACCTTACCAGCCTGATCTGCGAGCTGTCTTGCACTCCTGTTTTGCTTCTCCAAACTCCACAAACTGGAAACCGTACGCAGACTCGCCAGCATGGTCGTCGGGGTAACGACAACAATACGTTTCTCAAAAGCTTCTATGAAAAGCCGTTCATCCTGCTCAAAAGCCACCATGAAAGCAGGTTCGACAGGCATAAACATAAACACGAAATCAGGAGAATTGATGTCAGGGAGTTTCTGATACGCCTTTTCTGATAACCCTCTAATATGACTACGCACGCACTCAACATGCCTCTTAAGAGCAATTTCACGCTCCGGTTCGTTATCAGCATTCACATAATCGGTGTAATCATTGAGCGAAACCTTGGCGTCGACAACAACATGCTTGTGCTCGGGAAGATGAATAACCACGTCAGGACGGTATAATTTTCCCTGATCATCACGGTGTGTTTCCTCTCGATGATACTCAATACCTTTACGCAAACCGCTGCGCTCCAGCACCGTTTCCAGCATCAACTCACCCCAGTTTCCCTGGGTTTTCTTTTCCCCGCGCAAAGCCTTGGTCAGATTGGCAGCCTCTTCGGTAATTTGCCGATTAAGTTTGTGCAGCTCGGTTACCTGCGAACGTAATGAAGCCCTGTCCTGTGTTTCTGACGAATAGACATGGTCCACCCGTTTTCTAAACGTTTCCAACTGATCCCTAAACGGCGATAACAATGTATCCAAGCCCTTCTTGCTCTGCTCCTGAAAACTTTGCTGTTTGCTCTCGAAAATTTGATTGGCAAGATTTTCGAACTCCAACTTAAGTTGTTGTCGGTTGCTTTCCAACAACTCCAACTTCTCCTCTGCATGCTTGCGCTCTTTGAGCAAACTTTCCTGCAAAACTGAATGAATCCGTTGCAATTCAGAGAGTTCCTTTTGCTGTCTGGCTATATCGCCTTCTTTGTTCAGACTGGATTCTTTTAATTCTGAAAGCTGTCGATGTAAAGCAACCTCTACAGCCTCCAGATGGCTGTTTCTTTCTCTGGCAACTGACAGTTCCTGCTGAACAGATTCTTTTCCAGCGATCACTTCAGTTAATTGCAACGCAAGACCTGAAGAACGTGAAGTCTCATGCAGCAATCGCTGTTCTAAAATTGCCAGTTCTTGCTGCTTCGCTGTAAGGCCTTCCTGTAACTCAGTATGTTGCTGATGACCCGCAACTAACCGCTCTTCACACTTCACCCTCAGTAGTGACTCATTTTGCAGACGCTGAACCAACCTTTTTGATCTGCGCAACCCGGCAATCAAACCAAAAAAAAGAATGAGTGAAAGAAATCCAGAAGCCATTGGTAGCCACTGCATAAAGTGCGTGTAATCCACATTTCCCCCTTCGAGAAACTATTGAGCTGGGTAAAATTTCACCACTATAATAGTGGACAGAGAACAGGATAATAATACTGATCAGACTATCCTATCGCCATGCTGAACCCAAGAGCCGCCAGCCACATATGACTAGCACCCGGTTACCGGATCCTGAAACAAAAAAACGCTAACACAGGCATTCATGTTAAAAGCTCACCCCTCTTGTGTAATAAACGTAATGGAGTGTTTTTGCTCTATCAGGTGAAACAGAATACCGGTTAGCTCCCGTTAATATGCGTTGCATTGAGCGTTTTAAATACGTATTCCCAGAACACCTGACAATCAACGCTCAGACATACGCAACAAAACTTTCCCTCCACGACCAGGGGTAGTAGCCAGGTTCAGTGCATCGACTACGTCCTCGACCGGGAAAATACGCTCCACGGATGCATCAAAGATTCCTGCTGACTGCAGTTTTTTTAGTCGATGCAATATCGTTAATATGGTTAAGGGAGACTGTTGGGACAACCAGTTGGGCGTATAAAACCCGGACATCCTGGTTACAGGCATCATCAAATCACGGGATGAAAAACTTATCGGCTCGTTAGCCAATGTGCCATAAACCACCATATGTCCATCGATGGAGAGGCACCTAAGCATCTCTGTCGCCAACGATCCACCAACACAATCCATTGCATAACGTACTCCTTGCCCCTTCGTCGCCCGAGCAACAATTCCACAAATATCCTCAGTCGTGGTATCTACGACTACATCCCCTCCCGCCATCTTTACCGTTTCAGCGCTGGCAGTGCTGCGCACAAGATTGATGGTCCGGAATCCAAAAACCTTACTAAGACGTATAACTATTTGTCCCAACGCAGAGCCTGCTGCGCTCTGTATCAACCATTCTCCTGACTTAACCTTGAGCACTTTACTCAACATCGCATAAGCGGATAAAGGATTAACAATAAACATCGCAGCTTGCTCATCCGAGAGAGTCGGTGGTAGTGGCAACGCTTTTTTCGCATCAACGACACAATATTCCTGCCATGTGCCATTAGGAGGCCCACCCGCAACTGCCACCCGTTTACCGAGCAACCGCTTCGCTAGCCAGCCTTTGCCGCAAGATTCAACAATCCCCACCCCTTCTCCACCCAGTGCATAAGGCAAGGCTGGATAAGGTAATAGCTGCGTTGGAGAAAAACTGGGGGTATCACGACCGACATTCCAGATCATTGCTTGCAGTGCTAGCCTATAATCACCACGAATAAAATTTATATCGGAGGGATTAACCGGGCTAAGCAGCATTCGTACCTTTACCTGCCCACTCGCCGGATTCGGCGCATCGACATTCTGCACACTGACATTTTCAAACCCGGACGATAGTTTTGATACCTGTATTGATTTCATCAACCCCTTCCTATTATTAAAAGACTTCTGAGCAACATAGTTTTCAAATCAAAAGTTTCTGTTCACACGCTTTAGAAGTCACGGCAACTGTTTATTATTAATCAAAGGAAAGTGTTCCTTTGCAACACGCACAGTTACTGAAATATATATTATGCAATTTACACAACCATTCATCGCTAACTTAAATACTACGTGTACTAAAGTACCGACTACAAGGAATCTTCGAAGGATCGGTTCACACTCAACAATTTTGTGTGGAATAATACTGGCTGATGCTTTTACAGCTCAGTATTATTTCAACTGTAACGGGCTTTTCATCCATGGACAGTAACATTCAAAGCATTATTGAGCTCATTATGCGCGGGCATTTTGCGACCATCACCTATCATGGCCAGCCACTTAGTAGCACAGAACTTGAAGCGCTCGCCTATATGGTTGAACACCAAAATCAGGACCACTTCAGCATACCTGAACTCAATCGCCACCTTGGGGTCAAGAGCTTTGATCCAGAGCTGGTATCTCACCTGTTAGCCCAGCTCAGCAGCAGTTCGATTGAAATTACAGCCCCTCAGCGGGAGCAACATATAGAGCTGGTAAACAGGTACAGCATTAAACCCCCCATCGTTAAATGTCAGTTTCCAGCTGACTTTGTTGAATTGGTGACCACCGGCGATATTAGCCAAAAGCCCAGTTAAACATGCTTTTTTATTCTATGAGCAACTGATACTTCTCACTCATTACTATCAGGATTGCCTTGTACAAGCTATCCAGCTTTGAATAATGTCCTTAACTGCATAATTTTCATCTTAGTCACTCTCTTCGCCAGTCTTCGTAACATACTTGGTAAAATACTTGGAAGGAGTAACACGGGGGATCATTAACACTACAACAACCCTGACGCGAAAGCCTATCTTTGATGATATCGTTATAAAAACTGCACTCTGCAAAGGCTTAGCGTAAAATTCTATTAAAAGCGGCCAGCTCAACATGCGCTCTTCGGGCCACACTACCACCCACTTCACAATGCCTTAACTTCTACAATGCTAAATCGAACATTTTGCGTAGCTCCCATGATGGACTGGACCGATCGTCATCAACGTTTTTTCTTAAGACTGATCAGCCAGCACACATTACTGTATACCGAGATGGTAACCACGGGAGCCCTCATCTTTGGCGATCGCACCCGCTTTTTACAGTACAACCCTGAGGAACATCCCGTTGCACTGCAAATTGGAGGGAGTGACCCCTCAGATCTCGCCCAATGCGCCCGATTCGCAGAAGAATACGGTTATGACGAGATCAACCTGAATGTCGGCTGCCCCAGCGATCGAGTGCAAAACGGTCGAATTGGCGCCTGTCTGATGGCAGAACCGCAAACTGTCGCCGATGGCATCAAAGCGATGCAAGATGTCGTCGACATACCTGTGACGGTTAAACACAGGATAGGAATTAATGGACGCGAATCTTTTGAAGAACTGGTTGAATTTGTTGGCACCGTAGCAAACGCTGACTGTAAAACATTTATTGTTCACGCCCGCATTGCCGTACTTGAAGGATTAAGCCCTAAACAAAACAGAGACGTCCCTCCCTTGAAATACGACTGGGTCTATCAACTAAAGAGGGAATTCCCCGATCTTGAGATTTTGATTAATGGCGGCATCACTACCCTCGATGAATGTGAACAACACCTGCTAAGCACGGATGGTGTCATGATCGGTCGGGAGGCCTACCATAACCCTTATCTCTTAGCAGAAGTTGATCGTCGCTTTTTTGGTACCAATACAACAGCGCTGAATCGCTTTGAGATAATAGAAAAGCTTGTGCCTTATATTGAGCGACAACTCACTCAGGGCACACACCTGCAACATATTACCCGTCACATTCTCGGGCTTTTTCACCATCAGCCTGGCGCCAAACGCTTTCGCCGCCACCTCAGTGAAAACGCGTGGAAAAAAGGGGCAACCGTTGATACGCTGATAACCGCTGTGAGCTTATGTGATCAACAAGTTACTCATTGAAAGATCTGCGGTACTGCACTGCATTATCGCCGTGATACACTTCCTCTAACATTGTCTGGAGGTAACATGTCGAACCCAACCCAACTGGATCAACTCAAACAACTGACGACCGTTGTTGCTGATACTGGCGACATCGAAGCAATAAAACGCTACATGCCGGTTGATGCAACTACCAACCCCTCTTTACTCTTAAAAGCGGCTGGCATGGAGCAATATCGCCCCCTCATTTTACAAGCCATCGAGTGGGCAAGGTCCCAACCGGGAGATAGCAACCAGCAATTAGCGTGGTGCGTCGATAAACTTGCCACCGATATTGGTCGCGAGATCCTCCATGTTATTCCTGGTCGCATCTCGACTGAAGTTGATGCCCGGTTATCGTTTGACCAGGCAGCAACAATTGAAAGAGCCCATAGACTCATCGACCTTTACGGTAATGCGGGCATAAATCCAGATCGGGTCCTGATTAAAATAGCCGCTACCTGGGAAGGCATTCGAGCCGCGGAACATCTTGAGCGGCAGGGCATTAATTGCAATCTCACCCTGTTATTCGGCTTCGGTCAAGCCCAGGCCTGTGCAGACGCCGGAGTTTACCTTATCTCACCGTTTGTAGGTCGAATTTTAGACTGGTACAAAGCCCACACGGGGCGAAGCAGCTACCCAGCCTCCGAAGATCCGGGAGTTCTATCTGTTTCCCGTATTTTTAATTATTACAAAGCTCACGGGTATAATACGGTTGTAATGGGAGCCAGCTTCCGTAGCATTGATGAAATCCGTCATCTGACGGGCTGCGATCGACTCACTATTAGCCCCGGGCTATTGGATGAACTGGAAAACAGTACCGCTCCCCTGCCCCAAAAGTTATTCGCCGAATCTCCAATCAGCGAAGACCCCCAACATACTCTGAATGAAAATGAGTTTCGCTGGGCGCAAAACGAAGACGCCATGACCTGCGAAAAACTCGCTGAAGGAATCCGTACCTTTGCGCGGGATCAGGTGAAATTAGAAAAGCTGCTGCAAGGATTAGGAGGCTAAATCATGCTTGGCTCCCTCAAACAGTTTTTTGAGCAGTTTAATGCAGCAGCCGATGAGCAAGACCAACAGCACAGCATCGAGTTAGCCTGTGCCGTTCTTCTCATGGAGATCAGCAAGGCTGATGCCAACATCAGTAATGAAGAGGTCAAAAACATTCGCCACTTGCTTGAAAACAGCATGAAAGTTAACCCTGAAGAGCTGGATGAACTTTTAACGCTCGCTCAACAACAATCCGAACAAGCAACATCTCTCTACCCATTCACCCAGATGATCAACGAACAGTTCGAATACCAGGATAAAATAGAACTCATGCGATCTATGTGGAATGTTGCCTACACAGATGGCCGACTGGACAAATACGAAGAATACCAAATACGCAAGCTATCCGATCTTCTTTATATTGCGCACGGTGATTTCATTCGAACCAAGCTGGACGTGTTAACCCTCCGAGAAGAAGGATCCTAAACGTCGTTACGAAGAAGACGGAGGAAGTTTGTGGCCCCTGAAATCATCGAGTCCAGTACATTCGCGATGGAGGGGACTGCAGACTGCTTGCCAATAGCAGGGGGACTAAAAACCAAAGATCACTATAAGGAATAACAACCCAGAACTTCACCAGAAAACTTATCAGCACATTAAATCCAATAGCTAACCAGCAGTTTTATTACTCTTTTCCAGCGTTTTAACAAAATTATGAAAAGTATCTTGATTGGCTTCATTGAGGCTCATAAGAACTCGGTGAGCATCCAGAACATGCTCCTTTACGACTTGCTCAGAGCAGTCTGAACAGGCGATATCCTCATAAGAGCTGCAACACTCTTCACTCACCTCAGAAAGATTAAATACCCGATCAAAACCCATACTCAACAGAATACGCGTAATATCATTATTACTGGATACAATTTTGGGCACATGAGAAAAACGTTTTTTTGCCTGGATAGATAACTTAGCCAATAACCCCAGAGACGTACTATCGATGCCTTCGGTCTCAGTTAGATCGATTAACACCGATTTGAAATCCGCATCTGAATACATCTGCTCCAAAAATGTATCCAATGCATTGCAAAGGGTCAGTCGTACATCACCAATAAACTTCAGGGTGTATACGCCATCAGCCTTAGCCACCTGAATTTTTCCAGTTTTCATCTAACCTTCCTGCTCAAAACCATAACAGCAATATCATCCGGTGCTTCCAGTTGCTCATCGAGTTTAAACGCAGATTTAATTGCTTCTAAACTCCTGTTGCCACCTACTTTAGACAACAAAAGTGCTTCTTTATCATCCAGGCTCTGCTCCGGGAACAACTCCAGAATACCATCAGAGAATGTTACCAGGCTAAACGAATCCGGCAACTCCACAACGTAATTCTCATATTCGGCCTCTTCAAAAATACCAACCGGAAAGCCACTCCCCTGCAAAAATTCAACCTTTTCATCCGTTGCGAGAATAGGCAAAGGAAAGTGACCACCTAAAGAATAGGTCAAACGGTTGTTTTTAGTATCAATAATGCCACCAAACATCGTAACGTGCTTACCAAGATCAGTGTTGAGAAGCCCGCGATTCAGTGAATCAAGAATCTCAGAAGGAAGTATCTCGGCATCACCACCTCTCGCACGATACTCGCTACGCAAGCGGAACGTCATGTGCTTCAGTAATATTGTCACAAAAGCGGATGATGCACCGTGACCGGAGACGTCAGCAAGATAGAAGCCAAACGAGTGATTGTTAAGAGGGATGAAATCAACGAAATCTCCACTCAAATAAAGAGATGGACAAATATGATAATCAAAAAGGTAACCATCAATTTCGAGGGGTGATTCTGGTAATAATTTCTGCTGTACCTGTCGGCCTGCTCGCTGATCCTCCTGAAGCTCTGCAAGACTCTCCTGCAAACTACTGACCACTGCTTCCAGATTTTCGCGATATGTCAGATTATCACGTTCAAGCTGCAATTTTTGCAGTGAAAGCGAAACCGAATGTTTGAGCATTGCGAGATCAAGAATGGGCTTGATCAGGTAGTCACTAGCACCTAAACGTAAAGCATCAACGACGTCAGACATAACTCCCGCACCGGACACCACTATCACAGGTGTTTGCGGAAAAGATTCCCTGATCGCTTTTAACAATGACAGCCCATCCATTTTGGGCATATGAAGATCACTAATGACCACATCAGGGTCGTGCTGTTTGATTAGATCAAGACCGGATTGACTGGTTGCAGCCTGTAGTACCCTGAAGCCACTATCTTCAAGATAAGCCACCAGACTCTCCCGAAACACGGCTTCGTCGTCAATCACCAGCAGAGTATTGCCCGCAGGATTCATAACCTTTTCCAAGCTACCTCGTGACATCTCTGTGATAAGTCAGTGTGTCAGTTATTGTTAGTTGCAGGCACTAAGAAGGCGACCTGCTGTATGCTGCGAGAAATTATTGACAAGCTCTCTAGCCCCCAGCTAGAGCGTAAACCTTACTCCCTTCCAGGGTACGTATCAAGGCTATATCCTAGAGCATGAAGTAAGCTTGAATTGTTCATGGATTTTGTAGAATGGAGAGCCCGGAGAGGACAAATAATCCCGGATAGGGCCTCTCTTCAGAAAGGGATCGCAGTAACGAATGGACTAATGAAAAACTAGCTATTCAGGATAGAGAAATAAGCTTCAATCTTGTTCTTTAATTGTTTCTCTAGCAAATAACAGCAGAAGGTGCTCCACTGCTATTGGCTCAAAACTCAATGAGTTTAGAACATCTAAAATCAAAGCGTGCTGGATTAAAAGTCATCCTCAAGCTCTTCACCTGTGATAGCAAAATGTCTAGATTGCAAATATGCTTCACGGATAAAACTGTATTTATCTCCAATTATAAGATCTTCAGCTTTCAACAAATGCGCCCGTTTATCGATGATCATCCCCGCCCTTAACACCAAACGAACGCCTTCATCATCAATAAGATTGCCAGCCCACAGCAAGCTTTGCGGATAGATCATCGCTGCATCACGTACAGTACTGGGACCTAATAAAGGCACCACAAGATAAGGGCCATCACCTACACCCCAAATACCGAGCGTAGTGCCCAAATTCGTTTGATCTACAGGAATACCGAAAGAGCCTGACACGTCAACCATGCACAACATGCCCAACGTACAGTTAATAACAAAGCGGGCTAATTGCCTGGAGCCACGAACGGGCTCACCCTGCAAGATAAAATTGATGCCGTCAGCCAGGGCATTAGATGTCTCAAAGAACGTCGTAAATAACTGCCGTATCTGCTCGGGAATCCCGGCGACATAACCTTCTGCAATAGGTTTAAGCACATATTCATCGGCACCCTCATTGAATTGGAAAATATTCCGATTCATCGACTCCCATGGGTCTGGGTTATGTTCATCTTCAGCTTGGGCAATAGCCGGGTAAAACGACAAAAAAAACACCAAAAAAGGTGTGACAATCCTGAGCTTCATTGCCAGTTCCTGCGATAACAGATATTTATTATTTATAGTTTTTTGACTGACTAGACCTTACGCACCACGACACTACCAATCGAATAACCTGCACCAAATGAACAGATAACGCCCTGATCACCGGATTTAAGATCGTCCTGGTGTTTATGGAAGGCAATAATTGAACCGGCTGAACTCGTGTTAGCAAACTCATCAAGGATAATCGGAGCCTCTGCCGCGACAGGGTCTCTTCCCAGCACCTTACGAGCCACCATATTGTTCATATTAATATTGGCCTGGTGAAGCCAGAGGCGCTTAACGTCCGGGACCGCAACGTTCAAATCAGACAAGTGCGATGAGATCTGGTCAGCCACCATTGGGCAAACCTCTTTAAACACTTTACGGCCATTTTGCATAAACAACTTGTCGCGAGCGCCTACACCTTCCTCATCAGCACGATTCAAAAAGCCAAAATTATTTCGAATATTATTAGAATACAATGTCTGTAGGCGTGTACCTTGCACTTCAAACTGATGAGCAGAGATCGCATCATCCTTACGCTCAACAATCATGGCAGTACAAACATCACCAAAGATGAAGTGGCTATCACGATCAGTAAAATCCAAATGCCCGGAACATATTTCAGGGTTAACCAGCAGTACAACTTTTGCAGAGCCACTACGTATTGAATCAGCTGCAGAC
>JAUXFT010000189.1 GCA_030622755.1 Aestuariirhabdus sp.
TCGAGAGATAAATTCTTGAGAAATAAGCAGGGCATAAAAAAACCAGCGTACGCTGGTTTTTTTATGCCCTGCTTATTTCTCAAGAATTTATCTCTCGAAACCCAATTACTCTTTATAGAGTTTCGGATTCATGACATCCCGTAGCCAATCACCTAGCAAATTCATTACCAGAACCAGCGTAACCAATACCGCGCCAGGAATAGCAGTGATCCACCAGGCCCCGCTAAAGATATACTCAAAGCCACTACTGATCAGGGCACCAAGAGAGGGTTCTGAAACCGGCATCCCTAGACCAAGAAACGACAAAGCCGCCTCACTGATAATAGCATTGGCAATTTGCACTGTTGAGATAACCAAAATCGGTGACATACAGTTAGGCAAAATATGCCGAAACATAATACGTCCGGCACCGAAGCCCATCACCCGTGAAGCCTGTACGTATTCTTTTTCTTTTTCAGCCAAAACAGATGCTCGAATGGTACGTGCGTATTGAGGCCATTCCGCAATACCGATCACCAGTATCAGCATTATCATCGCTAATTTGTTATAGAGCTCGGTACCAAAGGATGCCTGAAACACAGCAAGAACGATAATCGCCACCATCAAAGTGGAGAACGATAACTGAATATCGGCCATACGCATCAAAAAGCTATCGATACGCCCACCTAAATACCCTGCGCTAAGGCCTATAGCGATGCCCAGGAATGCTTGCAGCACAACGGCGCAAATTCCAATAGTAAGCGATACCCGGGTACCATAGAGAATGGTACTGAGCATATCGCGCCCCTGAGCATCCGTTCCCAGCACAAAGCGTTCATCAGCACCCTCTTCCCACACCGGCGGAATCTCGGAATCCATAATATCGATAGTCGACATATCGTAAGGATCAAAGGGGGCCAAAACGGGTGCCAGCAATGAAGCAACCACAAACAGCATAAACAGACTAAAGCTTGCTATCGCCACTTTGTCCCGAGTAAAGCTGTAATAGATATTTGACAACTTAAAACGCTGCCAGGCAGTAAGGCTATGCTCTCTCATTTCTTACCCCCGATAAGGTTAACCGTGGGGTCAATCAAGCCATAAATAAGATCGACAATGGTATTAGTGACCACAAAAATAGCCCCGACAACGATCAGATAAGCAACAATCAATGGTGTATCCACTCGATTCACAGCTTCCAGGAACATAAAGCCCATACCGGGCCATTGAAATACTGATTCGGTCAGAATCGTATAAGCCACCATGGTACCAATTTGCACGCCACCAACCGTGACAACGGGCAGCATAGTATTTTTCAGGGCGTGAACGAACCAGATACGATATTTCCGCAGACCCTTGGCCCATGCGAATTTGACGTATTCTGTATGCAAGGCTTCAACCATCTCGGCGCGAATCAAACGAATGAATAGTGGAAGCATAATACTGGCCAAAGAAACACAGGGTAGTATCAGATGCAAGAGGCCATCCTTACTCAAAAATCCTGTTTCCCAGTAACCCCATACATGCACGAGATCACCGCGACCATAGGACGGCAACATCCCCAGCTCAATCGCAAATAGATAAATAAGCAATATGGCGGTTAAAAATACGGGTATGGAAATCCCGATGATGCTGACCCCCATAATGATTTTCGTGAATGTGCTATGTGGTTTAATCGCACTATAGACACCCAGGGGCACCGATAACAAAATGATAATAAAGCTTGCACCTACCACCAGCTCAAGCGTGGCGGGTAGTTTTTTCATGATGACATCCAATGCTGGCTCTTTGAAAAAATAGGAGGTGCCAAGATCACCCTGCACAGCTTTACCTACGAAGCGCACATACTGCACCAGGAAGGGATCATTCAACCCCATCTCATCGCGCATCTCCTGGCGTTCCGCCTCAGATACTGTCTGCCCTAGCATCTCCCTGAGGGGATCACCAAGATTATCCTGGATAGAAAAACTAATGATGCTGATAACAAACATCACTATTACAGCCTGTAATAGCCGCTTAAATAAAAATAGAGCCATGAATACTACCGTTCAGAAAAGTTTGCTGCCGGCGAGATATGCCGACAGCAGGATTTTGAACAAAGTCATTTAGACTTTACTCAACAACCAGGTCTCCCAGGTAAGGGAAGTTCATTACGTTTACTACCGCTTCAAGCTTAACGTTAGTACGTGCGCCCCAAGCCAGATTCTGCCAATGCAAAGGAACAAACGCAGCTTCGTCATACAGGGTTTTTTCAACTTGCTGCAACATTGCTGCACGCTTGGCTGCATCAGTTTCACTTGCTGCATCCTGAACCAGTTTATCTACATCCGGGTTGCAGTAGTTACCGCTGTTGTACTGTCCCCAACCAGTGTCCTTGTTCGGGCAAGCCGTCAGAAACTCGGTGAAGTTAGCGGAATCTTCGGTGTCAGAATGCCATCCGATCATCATCATGTCTGCCGCGCGAGCATCAAACTCAGGCCAGTATTGCGCCTTAGGCATGGTCTTAAGATCGACCTTAATGTTAATTTTAGTCAACATGTTAGCCACGGCTTCAGCGATTTTTGCATCGTTAACGTAGCGATTGTTTGGCGCCATCATGGTGATTGAAAAACCATCCTCAAAACCTGCTTCTTTCATCAACTGTTTGGCTTTGTTCAAGTCATAGCGTGGCTGCAAAGCGGTATCATAACCAGCGTAACCCTTAGGTCCTTGCTGAGCGGCAGGTGTAGCAAAACCGCGCATAATCTTCTTGGCGATCGCTTCGTTATTTACCGCATATACGATAGCCTGACGAACCTTGGGGTTCTTAAACGCTTCAACGCGCTCCTGGTTCATCTGGAGCGTAATGATACGAGTACCCGCCATGGTTACCAGCTCGGTCTTATCGTTCTTATTGATACGATCATGATCGGTTGGCGGAACCGGCGCGATAAAATCAACATCACCAGAAAGCAAGGCAGCAACACGCGTTGGACCCTCTTTAATCGGTGTCAAAATCAGCTTATCAACGTTACCTGGTGATTTCTTATCCCAGTAATCAGCGAAGCGATCGAAATCTACACGAACACCCTGCTCACGGCTGGATACAACAAACGGGCCTGTTCCAGACTCGTTACGCGATGCAAAAGTATCACCATGCTTCTTCAGCAAACCCTTATCCTGGCCTTTGCCGTCGTCGCCACTGTAGAACTTGCTATCCATTGGGAAAATATAGGTCGCAGCATTCAGCACCAGTGGAAATGGCTCTTTGGTGACCAGATCGACGGTGTGCTCATCAACCACATTCAACGCTTCGAAAGGACCAAAAATTGCCTTGAAGTCAGGGCTGGTCAACAAACGATCCCAGGTCCATTTCACGTCGGCAGAAGTCATCACATTGCCGGAGTGGAACTTTACGCCCTGACGAAGGGAAAAACGTATGGTGCGATCATCGATACGCTCCCACGATTCAGCCAAACGTCCTTCCATGCCCAGATCCTTGGTCCAGCGAACCAGCGGATCAAATACCATATGGGAATACTGCAGGGTTCCGCCTGACAGTTGCTCATGAGGATCCAAAGACACAGGATCTGCGTCATACGCCATTTTTACAGTAGCAGCTTGAGCACTAAGGCTCATGCCTGCGGCCAGTATGGCCCCTGCCAATAAGGCAACTCCTTTTTTCATTGTATTACCCCTAAGTAGTATGATTTTCAACCTTCCCAGCAGGGTCGGATTATTATCAGGTTTGAGTATAGACCCTTACCTGCCCGCGTATTTGCCCACAAGGGACCTGCGGTTTATTACGCGCTTACCTCGGCTATCTGAAGACCTTCACGTGAAAGCCCGTCAACCCGAGGAATTAGCGACAACAAAGTCTTGGTGTATTCGTGTTCAGGTGCTGTAAACAGCGTCTCTGTTTCGGCAACTTCTACTAATGCACCGTAGCGCATTACTCCGATACGATCACACATCTGGCGAATCACCGGGAGATCATGGCTGATAAACAGCATGGTCAAACCCAGTTCATCCTGAAGATCTTTTAACAAATTGAGAATTTGCGCCTGTACAGACACATCCAGCGCGGATGTCGGCTCATCACAAATCAGGAAACGTGGTCGTGTAGCCAATGCCCGCGCGATGGAAATACGCTGGCGCTGGCCACCGGAAAATTCATGAGGAAACTTAACCCCGGCTTTACTGCCCAACCCGACATGATCCAACAAATCATCCACAATGCCGGAGATCTGTTGTTCACTATCTGCCAATTTGTGGAAACGAATCGGCTCAGCAATAATATCGGAGATAGTCATTCGTGGATTCATGGACGAATAGGGGTTCTGGAAAACCATCTGCATCTGTCGTCTTAACGGCCGGCGCTGGCGTTCGCTTATCGCGGTTAGCTCTTGGCCAGCGAAAATGATTTTTCCTGAATCCTCTTTGTATAGTCCGGCAATAATGCGAGCGATTGTGGATTTACCACTACCACTTTCACCTACCAGGCCAAACGTTTCACCCTCTTTTATGGTGAAGGACACATCTTTTGACGCATGGACATACTTACGATTTTTTTTCAGAAACGCATGCCGGGTTTCAAAGCGAAGATTGACATGTTCAACAGTGAGAATATTGCCACCGTCCAACGCGAAATCCATATTTTTCCCAAGCCAGTGCGTCGCAAGATCGATCTTGCTGGGCTCGACTTCAGCAGACTCGATATAATCAACCAAAGGAAAACGAACCAGCTTGATATCGGTTCTGGGGACGGCACTAATCAAACATTTAGTGTAGGCATGCTTAGGACTGCCCATTATTTGCTCTGTTGTTCCACTCTCAACAATATTGCCGTGATACATCACACATACGCGATCGGTAACATTGGCGATAACACCCATGTCGTGGGTAACCAGGATACAGCCAACGTTCTTTTCTTTACAAAGACCTCGTATCAAATCAAGAATCTGATCCTGAATCGATACATCCAGAGCTGTTGTGGGCTCATCGGCAATAATCAGTTCCGGTTCACAACTCAGTGCTATTGCGATAACAACTCGCTGGCGCATACCGCCAGAAAACTGGTGTGGATACTGTTTAATACGCAATTCTGGCTCAGGAATTCCTACTTGCACCATCATTTCAAGAGCCCGTTTTTTGGCTTCTGCTTTGGATACCTTCATATTAATCATGATGGTTTCAACCAGCTGCTGCTCTACTGTAAACAGCGGATTCAAAGACGTCATCGGGTCTTGAAAAATAAACCCTATACGGTTTCCTCGGACGGAATACATCTCTTCTGCATCAAGACCCGAGATCTTTTCTCCATTCAGGAAAACATCTCCCGCAGCGACTACCCCTGGAGGGCTCAACAGGTCAATAATGCCGTTACCTATGGTGGACTTGCCCGCGCCACTTTCTCCGACCAGACCAACAATCTCACCCGCATTGACCTCAAAGTTGATGTCATCGACAGCCACCGCAACACCGTGGCGAGATGGAAATTCGATACGAAGATTTTGCACTTCTAACAGTGGCATATATTCACCTGAGAAATTCGCCCTGGCGGCGTTCATTCAAACTATCAAAATTTATGTGAGAGAACAGAATCATAGATCCGCTGAGAGTAATCAAACAGCATTTGGTCTCTGCTCGAAAGGTTTATATCTGTGCAATAATTACCCAGAGATCCGGCGCCCAATACAAGAGAGCTACACTGACATGCGTTTCGGTTTATTTCAATAGTAATACGTATAACTACTTATAGGTAAAAACCCTTTAAACAGCCGCTTTGAAGGATGATACTACCCGCCAATTATCATCTTGCCATCAGGTAATAAACTGCGTTTTCAACTAACAGATGCCCTCAGCAACTAAATCTAAAACACTCAAAGATGGATAACGCACCCCCTCTGGCCCGCTAACGCTTTGTCGCAGGGAAAGCTGAGTGACCTGAAATTCAATATCTTGACCAATATGTACGGGTATGTTTTTCGGATTCGCTCTGGTTACACCTCGCGCCAGAGTGATATGCGCAATAAATGAACCAGATCCCTGAAGTCGCCGATTTAAGGCCCACAAACGACCAGCAGATTCGACACCAAGCGCCAATACTCGCCGGTGATGAACATCTGGCAACCAGATCAACTGTGAAGCACGGGCATCGAATGCAGTCTCACCTGCCAGATTCATCAATGCGTCCTGATAGTCGTGCAGACTGGTTTCCGATATCGTCCCGATAAACCGTAACGTCA
>JAUXFT010000199.1 GCA_030622755.1 Aestuariirhabdus sp.
CAGCGATAAAAAAAGGCGCTGGACGTTTGTTTTCAGTCATGTCTTCCTCTTACAAACCTGGCCTAGTGTAGTCAATTATTGATATACAGATAGTAACCTTTAAATAATAGTATAGATGGTGACTATATTTAAACCTTTACCCATAACAGAGATTAACAACAAAAAGCTATGGGCGGAAGCACAGTAGTCACAGCCATTGGCACCCGCAACCGTGAGCGCAATCTGCTCACGTAGCCTGGTATCAAGCGTGCCTTTCGCCAGCACCCCGTTGAAGCTTAAATAGCCCCGAGGACCGCCGGCGACTGGGCAAACGTCTTAAATATATTCGGAACGTTGCCGAGCTGGGCGGCGACACCGTCAAGCAGGCGCCTGGCTTGTCCCTGCGCATTGGCGGGATTGATGGGTTGAATTTGCAGAGTCATTTTAAATTACCTCTTTAGTCGTGATGTAGTTCATAAGTTTTCTCCTGAATAATAATGAAACACTTAAGTTTGACGACCAGCACTGCGCAATCTGCCAGGGCAACCCCGGATAACGATACCGAACTGTATCGTGTATCAAGCGCTTTTTAATATTTTTAAATGACCATGAAAACGCCATAAAATGCCTATCTATCTGGCTTAACACCCAAGAACAATTGCGTGCATGGAAGATGACACCTATAATTTTAATACAGACTTGTATGTATTTTTAAAGAAGAGCATGGTATGAAACGCACACAAAAGCGTGAGCACCTGATCAATGTCGCGGCCGAACTGTTCAATCGCCAGGGTTACCACGCGGTGGGCATCGACCAGATCATTGCGCAGGCCGGTATCGCCAAAACCACCCTGTATCGGCATTTCGAATCCAAGGACGAACTCATCGTCGCCGTGTTACGGCGTGTCGATAAACAAGCTCGTGAGGAAATGCGTCAGGCGGTCGATGCCATGGCGCGTGATCCGCAACAGAAGCTCCTGGCCTGTTTCGATTTCCTGGAAGCCTGGTTCAAGGACAAGACGTTTTATGGTTGTCCGTTTATGAGTGCCGCCGGCGAGTACAGCACACGCACCAGCCCGGTCTTTCAGGAAGTCATGTTGCACAAGCGACTGGTGATCGCCTACTTCGAAGAACTCGCCCGTGCAGCAGGCTTCAACGAGCCGACCCGGCTTGCCGAGGCAATTAACCTGTTATTCGAGGGGGCCACCGCGGTGACACAGATCAGCGGCGATCCCAGCACCGCGCGCAAGGCAAAAGCCATTGCCGCCCGACTCGTTGAAGACGCGAGCGCGGACCTCGCTGCCAGCGCTTAGGGCAGGCGTAAAAATTAATTTACATTTATGGCCATTACTTATTAATTTGGCAATCGCCATTAGGGCAAGGCGAGAGGAGGGCGAATAGTGAGCTATTTAACCGACGAACAACGCAGCCATAATGAGTGAGTGGAAAGTCAGAAATGTGAATTAATTTTTGAGGCAGCCCTTAGCAGGACTGGGTAAAAAAGCGATGGGCATTAAAATCAAGCGTATCTACGGGGCGGCATAGCCCCGGCGCCTGAACTGTCCGGGCGGAACCCCGATCACGCTGCGGAAGGCTTTTCGAAACGCAACCTCGGACGTGTAACCACAATGTTCTGCGATGCTGGCAATGGACAATTCCGTCGTTTGCAACAGGTCCATCGCGTCCTGCATGCGCCATTCCGTGATATACCGCATCGGCGTGATGCCCACCAATTGCTTGAAACGCTCGGCAAAGGCCGATCGACTCATACCAATTTTTCTCGCCAGACTCTCCAGAGTCCACTCGGCCGCAGGGTCGGCATGAATCAGATTCAAGCCGGGGCCTATCCTCGGGTCCGCCAGTGCGCAGAGCAAACCGTGGTCCAGCCCCCGTTGCATTTCGGCGCGTAGCAAATGAATGAAAAGCACATAAGCAAGCTGGTTGACGGCGGCATCCACACCGGGGCTGGAGGCATCCAGCTCATCAATCATCATTTGAATCAAGCGATGGGAGTCAGTCACCCGGCCGGTTTGCCCGAGATCCAGGACGATGGCATCAGGCAAGCCATCCAGCAGCGGCCAGGCGGCTTTGCTTTGGAATTCGAAATACCCGCACAGCATGCTGGTGACGGGGCCTTGCGCCTGCGGATCGATCAGTTGGTTGATCAGTGACGCCGGTGGTGGCTCAACACTGCTGGCGATCACGTGGCGGGCATTATGCGGAAACACAACCAGATCGCCGGTGGTCAGCAGACGCGGCTCGGCAGTGTCACCGGTATGTAGCCAGCCGTTGCCATGGCCGATCAGGTGAAAAGGCACCTTGCGGTGGCCGGAGGTATCCACCGCCCAGGTCCCACAGAAATCCGCATGGATAAACACCCCGGCCCGCAGTCGTAGCCGATGCAGTATCGCCGTCAAGGCATCTTGGGGCTGCTGCTCCATTAGTTAGACTCCCGCATGATCTGGACTCCTGGCTATGTTTTACAGACTTTTATGCATAGATAGTATCAGCTTGCGGACATATAACTAACATATCGCGATTGAACCATGCATTGGGTCGGTCTCGATACACAGAACCTGTATTACAGGCCCCAAACAACCGGAGACACAAGCATGCCATACATTGAGATTTATACCAAAGACTGGTGCCCTTACTGCGATCGCGCCAAAGCCCTGTTGAAATCAAAAGGCCTTGCCTATGGAGAGATCGACGTAACTCAGAATCGGGATCACGAGCAGGAAATGATCCAGCGTTCGGAGCGCCGTAGCGTTCCGCAGATCTTCATCAAGGGCACAGCGGTCGGTGGCTTCGATGACCTTGCGGCGATCAACGCCAGTGGTGAGCTCGATCGGATGGTCGGTGCCAACCAACAGGGTGTCGCTGTTCCTGAAGAGAACATGAAGCATTTTCCACTGATAATTGTTGGCTCAGGACCGGCCGGTTACACCGCTGCGATCTATGCAGCACGCGCCAACCTGAATCCCGTCGTCATCACCGGCCTGGAACAGGGTGGCCAGTTGACCACCACCACTGATGTCGAAAACTGGCCGGGTGGCGAGCAAGCTTTGCAGGGTCAGACGCTCATGACACAAATGCATGAACATGCCGAGCGCTTCGATGCTGAGATGATCTTTGATCACATCCAGCGCGTTGACCTGACACAGCGGCCATTCCGTCTCGAAGGCGACACCAGTATCTACACAGCCGATGCCCTGATTATCGTCACCGGTGCCTCAGCGAAATATCTGGGCCTGGAGTCGGAAATCGAGTTCAAGGGTCGCGGCGTGTCGGCTTGTGCCACCTGCGACGGCTTTTTCTACAAAGACCAGCCGGTGGCGGTGGTCGGAGGTGGTAATACCGCGGTAGAAGAGGCCCTGTATCTCGCCAATATCGCCTCGCATGTCACCCTGGTACATCGGCGCGATGAGCTGCGGGCGGAAAAGATCCTGCAGGACAGGCTGTTCAAACACGTCGCCGAAGGCCGCATCAGTGTCGAATGGAGTCATGACCTTGATGAGGTACTGGGTGACGAGCAGGGTGTGACCGGTGTGCGTCTGCGACATGTCAGCGAAGAACGGACGCAAGATCTACCTGTTAAGGGCGTCTTTGTCGCCATCGGCCACCAGCCCAATACGCATATGTTCGAGGGCCAACTGGAGATGGATAACGGCTATATCATCGCCAAGGCAGGTCGTACCGGAAACGCCACAGCGACCAGTGTGCCGGGAGTATTCGCTGCCGGAGACGTGGCCGATTCCGTCTATCGGCAAGCGGTCACTTCCGCTGGCACCGGGGCGATGGCCGCGCTGGATGCGGAGCGCTACCTGGCAGGACTTGAGCAGCAACAAAGCAACGCCGCGTGAATTTTGAGTGTGTAACCAATCAACCTAATTAGGAGATAAACCCATGAAACAGGTTATCAATCTGAACCAGAACAACTTTGAAGCGACCTTGTCTAACCACAACACTGTGCTGGTGGATTTCTGGGCGCCGTGGTGTGGCCCCTGTCAGTCATTTGCACCAATCTACGAAACCGCCGCGGAAAAACACCCCGACGTGGTGTTCGCCAAGGTCAATGTGGATGAAGAACAGGAACTCACCGCGAAGTACCAGATCCGCTCGATACCGACCCTCAAGATCTTCCGTGCCGGGGACCTGGTCGATTCAAGAATAGGCGCCATCCCGGCGATGCAACTGGATGAGGTCCTTGCGAATGCGGCAAATGCTTAACGAAGTGCTGCATGCGGCGCCACGTGCATTTCGCCAAATCGAATGGGCGCAGTCATCGTGATTGTGCCATGGGGGTCGACCTTGTCCTGACCAAGCACACTCTCGGATTCTTCAATATCTATCAGAATCTTACGGCAGCGTTGCAGATAGATGCGCCCTTCTTCAGTCAGTGCAATTCGGCGAGTTGTACGGTTAAAGAGTCGAACTTGAATGTCCTCCTCAAGCGCGGCCAACATCCTCACTACGGCTGGTAAAGATTTACCCAGGCTATTGGCAGCCGCGGTGAGACTGCCTTTTTCAGCAATTTTTACAAAAACTGACATAGCCTGAAGTTTATCCATAACCTAGATTACTCCATAAATCACAATAGTTAAATAACTGCTACGGCATTTATTCCATATTACGGATTAACTAATCTATGCCCCAGAGAGCGCAGAAACGTTCTTTACCAACCTAAAATTTACTTTGATGGAGGACATCAACATGAAATCAGCAATTATTATTTTATCAGACCCAAAAAGTGGCGAAGACGCACTGGGCCGTGTATTTAACGGACTGGCAGCAGCCTACGACTACAAGCAGCAAGGTGATGACGTCACGGTCTTGTTCCAGGGTGCGGGAACACGATGGATAGGCGAACTAAGCCAACCAGACCACCCTGTTCATGAATTATTCGATGCAGTAAAAGATACGGTGGCAGGTGTCTCTTGCGGCTGTGCCGAGGTCTTTGGTGCTACCGAAGAAGTTGAGAAATCACCTTTTGAGTTTATTAAAGACAACGCTGTACCGGGTACAAAAGGCTTACCTAGCCTGCGCACACTGGCATCCGAAGGTTACACAATAATGAGCTTTTAAAAAGCACTGTTGCCGGGCAGTGTGGCATATACTGTTTACCTGCCCGGTCTCCCTCTAAACAAAAGCGCGCCAACCGCAGTTGGCTAGCAGGATTTTTGCCATGACGATTAGCAACCTCTATCACGAAGGCGAACTGGAAGTACAAAAACGAGCCAGCGAATCCGATATCGCACGCATCAATGGTGGCGCAGTTGACGAAACCATCCTCGCTGGCGCATTACGGTTTATCGAACAACAACCGATGGCTGTCATCAGTAGCCTTGATGCAGAAGGCAGGGTCTGGATCTCCACACTTTTTGGCGACCCAGGATTCATCCGCGCCATCGATATTAGCACCGTGGAAATAAATATTTCACAACCACGCAGTGCTAAAGATGATCCCTTATGGATTAACCTGGAAAAAAATCCGAGTGTAGGATTACTTGTCATTGAATTAGGCTCACGCCGTCGTCTTCGAATTAACGGTCGTGCAAAAAAAGTTTCTAATGATCGCTATGTCATCAACGTCGAACGCGCTTACCCCAACTGCCCCAAATACATTCAGCGCCGAAACTGGAAAACACTCGAGGCCAATGAACAAAACCAGGCAACACCCAGCATGCAAGGCAAAGAACTCAACATAACACAACAGGCATTAATTGCGGACGCAGACACTCTCTTCGTCGGCAGCGCTCACCCCGAGCATGGTGTTGATGCTTCACACCGTGGCGGACATCCC
>JAUXFT010000041.1 GCA_030622755.1 Aestuariirhabdus sp.
CTTGAAATCTGCCCTTTGGCCATCAACCTGCTTAGCCGCATATGCTCTGCATTTGTTGCGAAATTCGGCGTAAGAAACCTTAGTGCCGGCCTTACCGATTTTTTTCTCTACCTGATGCTCAATCGGCAGGCCATGACAATCCCAACCCGGCACGTAAGGTGCGTCAAAACCCGCTACAGTGCGGGATTTAACAATAATATCCTTAAGTATTTTATTAACCGCGTGACCAATATGAATACTGCCATTTGCGTACGGAGGACCATCATGCAGAATGAACTGGTCGCGCCCTTTACTCACTTCACGGATCTTTTCATACAACCCCATTGCGTACCATTGCTTGAGCATTTGTGGCTCTCGCTGGGCAAGATTGGCTTTCATGGGAAAGCCTGTTTTGGGCAAATTCAGTGTGGACTTATAGTCAGTCATAGTCTTGGTTTCTATGTCGCGTTTAATCTAGGGATGCAAAGAACTCTTGTGCCACATCAAGATCCTCATGGATCGCCTCTTGCAGCATCTCGATGGACTCGAATTTTTTTTCGTCGCGCAATTTACGCTCAAATTCTACAACCATTTCCTGGCCATAAATATCACCGGAAAACTCCAGCAGATGTACTTCCAGCACGGCTTTTTCGCCACAAACAGTAGGACGCATACCTATATTAGCAACGCCATTATGGCGCTGGCCGGACACCGTTGCATGAACGGCAAAAACGCCATTCAAAGGTGCTTTCAAGCGTTTCAGCTGAACATTGGCCGTCGGTGCTCCAAGCTGCCTTCCCAGCTGCTGGCCATACGCTATTCGTCCGCGGATGCTATAACGAGTACCGAGCAACCGCTGCGCCTCATCAAGCTGTCCTACTTCGAGTGCCTGGCGAATACGCGTACTGCTAATACGCTGATCAGCGTCCAATATCGTGCGGGTATGCGTAACGGCAAAACCCAACGCCAAACCTGCTTGCTGCAATCGCTGAAAGTCACCTTTTCGATCACAACCGAAGCGGAAATCATCCCCAACGACCAAATAACGTACGCCTAACCCCTGAACCAACACCTGATCGATAAACTGATCGGCAGAAAGTGAACGCAACCGCTGGTTGAAACAGAGGCAAATCACCAGATCCACACCCTGCTCGGATAAAAAATGCAGTTTTTCACGCAAACTACTCAGGCGTGCAGGAGAGTGATCCGGAGCAAAAAACTCTCTTGGCTGAGGCTCAAACAGAATCACCGCAGACGGTAATTGTAACTGTTCCGACTTCTCGTGCAGCTGGGCAAGAATATCCTGATGCCCGCGGTGGACACCATCGAAATTACCAATGGTCGCCACGCAGCCCGAGCTCAGCTTATTCAGATTATGTAATCCGCGGATCAACTGCATGGAAATAAACCAACGGTCTCCTGAAATATCGAGCGAGCAACCAAGAAACGGCACCTCACACCAGCATCGCTCAAGGGCGAGCAACAAAAGCGGAAATTATATAGTAGTGGCGCACCGGATAACACACCGCAGCCAACGATCTATCGGCTTTTAATGGCGAAACTGGCTCGGCCTGACCCCGCACACAAGCAACCCGCCGCAATACGTCAATAATCCTGCCCCGACCAGTATCGTCATTTGCTGCGCACGCGGCCACCACCCCCACTGCAACCAGTGCGCCACATCAACCGTCAAATAAACCAGTACGGCAATCATCATGACGTTGGCCGCAACCAAACGGATCAAAAGTGCGCTCCACCCTGCCTGTAATTGGAAAACACCAAGACGGCGCAACCCAAAATACAGTAACGAGGCATTTAGCAGCGCCGACAGCGAGGTAGCCAAAGCAAGTCCTGCGTGCTGCAAAGGCCAGACAAGTATCAGGTTCAACACCATGTTGGCCGCCATCGCCTTGATAGCAATTTTGACAGGCGTCTTTATATCCTGGCGAGCGAAATAACCTGGCGCCAGCACTTTAATAAGCATAAACGCCAATAGACCACTGGCGTAAGCTCGCAAACTCATCGCAGCCATCAACACATCCCGGTCCTGCATCTCACCATAATGAAAAATGGTCGCGATTAACGGCTCCGCCAGTACGAAAAGTGCCACTGCTGATGGCAGCCCTATGAGAAACACCAAACGTACAGCCCAGTCCAGGGTGCGGGAAAATGCCTGTACATCATCTGCGGCCTGGCGGCGAGAGAGGCTCGGAAGAATCACCGTGGCGATTGCGATACCAAAAACCCCCAACGGTAATTCAGACAGTCGATCCGAATAATACAGCCACGAGATCGAACCGGTCTGGAGAAAAGACGCTAATACCGTATCGAGTAACAAGTTAATCTGACTCACTGACACGCCAAATAAAGCAGGCAGCATTAGCGTCATGATACGACGCACCCCTTCATGCTCTCGATTTATGCGAGGGCGCGGCATTAGCTGTATGCGCCACAAAAAAGGCAACTGAAACAGCAATTGTGCTACCCCGGCAATAAATACTCCCCAGGCCAGCGCCATGACGGGCTGAGCAAAATAGGGGCTCAACAGCACTGTCGCACCAATCAACGACAGGTTCAGTAGCACCGGAGTAAAGGCAGGGACGGCAAATCGACCATAACTGTTTAAGATCGCACCACAAAACGCGGTCAGGGAGATAAGCAGTAAATACGGGAAGGTGATTCGTAGCATATCGCCCGCCAGCGCAAGCTTGACAGGTGAATCATGAAACCCCGGGGCAAACACCATTACCAACAGTGGTGCAGCCATAACCCCAAAGGCCGTAACAAACACCAAAACACCACCCAGGGAACCTGCAACAGAGTCAATCAGCAAACGAACCTGTTGTGCTGTGTTTTTATGCCGGTACTCACTCAACACAGGAACAAACGCTTGCGCAAAAGCACCTTCAGCGAATAATCGACGCAAGAAGTTTGGTATTTTAAAGGCCACAAAAAAAGCATCTGCTTCAGCCTTCGAACCAAAATAGCTGGCAATTACCACATCACGAACCAACCCAAGCACTCGTGAAAGCATGGTCATAATTCCGACAACGGCACTAGAACGCAACAGGCTGCCGCCCTTCTCGGTGTCGCTATCCGTGTCTGTCACCCTGCACCCTCTTATTTGAATACAACTACTACTAAAAACATCTGCGTTTCATTACTTGCGGATATTACAACCCACGTTAATATACCGCTACCACCAGATTCACAAGATAAATCCATCAACACAACCCTTTCCAACAATCTTTCCCAAAGAGGTTGTTGACAACGCTCAGCCAAATCGGCATAGTTGCGCGTCTCAAATTTCAACGATCCAAATTTAAGGAGCAAGACGGTGGCAAATTCCCCTTCTGCTAAAAAACGTGCGCGTCAAGGTGAAAACCGTCGCCAGCATAACGCCAGCTTGCGCTCTTTCGTTCGCACCAGCATTAAAAAGGTTATCGCGGCTATAGACGCTAACGATGCCGAGAAAGCTCAAGTAGCGTATGCTGCTGCCGTACCGGTTATCGATCGCATGGCTGACAAAGGCATTATTCACAAGAATAAAGCCGCTCGTCACAAGAGCCGTTTGAATACCAAGATCAAGGCACTGGCGCAAGCCTGAGTCGTTAATTGATCAATAAAAAACCGGCTTAGGCCGGTTTTTTATGTCTGGATATTATCTTTCTGCATTCTCCCATTCCGTTACTTCCTTCTGCAACCTCCTTTCTGCGAAAAGACACCTTAAAGAACGGCACCGCGAAAAATACTTCCAACGATTAAACCAGCACTAAATTATCTCTATTTACCAATTCCGGTTCATCAATATAGCCCAGAATCGACTCGATCTGATTCGAAGGCTTGCCAATTATCCTGCTTGCTTCATCGGCATTGTAATTAACCAGCCCTCGAGCTACTTCAACCCCCTGCTCATCAACACAACTAACCATCTCACCGCGAATAAAACGCCCCTGCACCTCAACCACACCCACGGCTAACAAGCTTTTCCCAGACTGGCGTAACACCCGAACAGCCCCTGCATCCAGCCGCAAGGTACCACGGGTTCGCAAATGTCCGGCCAACCACTGCTTACGCGCAACCAACAGCTCCTGTTCAGGCCACAACAGTGTCCCTAACGGCTCACCGTCCAATAAGCGGGAAAGAACCGCATTTTCCCGACCTCCCACAATAACCGTATGAGCCCCTGAGCGTGCCGCAAGCTTAGCCGCCTTTACTTTAGTAGCCATACCACCGCTACCTAAACGTCCCACCCCACCAGAAGCCATCACTTCCAGCTCTGGATTACTGGCTGCAGACTCAGTCACCAGGCGGGCCGTAGAATCAACCGAAGGATTAGCCGTAAAAAGCCCCTGCTGATCCGTCAAAATAACCAACAGATCAGCCTCTACCAGATTCGCTACCAGGGCGCCCAGAGTATCATTATCGCCAAAACGGATTTCATCAGTTACGACCGTGTCATTTTCATTGATAACGGGTACCACACCCAAACCCAACAATGCCTGCAAAGCACTGCGTGCGTTAAGGTAGCGCTGCCGATTGGAGAGATCCGCGTGCGTCAGCAACACCTGAGCAGTGGTCATATCATGACGCTGAAAGTGCGATTCGTAGGTTTGCACCAACCCCATCTGCCCAACCGCCGCGGCTGCCTGCAGTTCATGAATGGCTTTCGGGCGCTCACTCCACCCCAAACGAGTCATCCCTGCTGCCACAGAACCAGAGGAAACCAGAATCACCTCTATGCCCTGCTTGCGCAGGCATGCCATCTGGTCAACCCAGCCGCTAATCGCAGCAACATCAAGACCTTTGCCGTCATCGGTCAGTAGCGCACTGCCGATTTTTACTACCCAGCGCTTAAAGCCGGAAATTTTTCCCCTACGCCCCATCTAGCCCCCCAGCCACATTAACGCGTATAAACGATCTCAACATCATGATCGTCATCGTCTTCGTCATCATCTTCAATACCAAGCTTTCTATCCTGATAACGCTGCTTACGTTCTTCGCCTAACTGACGTAATTTATCACGAGCTTCTTGCTCCATCCGGGACTTGAATGCCTCTTCCTCACGAGCAATCTCGGCATCTTCACGCTCTTGCTCATTACGCTGTTCGATTCGCACCAGCAACTGCTGGCACAATTCATTAGTCCCCAAGCCACCGATTGCAGAGATCTGCCTGACCTCTCCCTGCCAATCGAGACGCTGCAAGATATCAGCACAAATTTCTTCGCGCTCATCCTCCGGCAGCAAATCCACCTTATTCAGCACCAACCAGCGCTCACGAGCCGCCAACGCCGGACTAAACCGTTCCAACTCATTAATAATTGACTGTGCAGCCTCGACAGGATCTCCACCATCAATCGGTGCAACGTCAACCAGATGCAGTAAAATTCTGCACCGAGCCAGGTGCTTTAAGAATCTCACCCCCAGACCGGCACCTTCAGACGCCCCTTCGATCAAGCCGGGTATATCGGCAATTACAAAGCTACGATGTGACTGCACCCGAACTACGCCAAGATTAGGCACCAATGTAGTAAACGGATAATCGGCCACTTTAGGTTTGGCAGCGGAGACGGAGCGTATCAATGTTGATTTGCCGGCATTTGGCATTCCCAACAGCCCCACATCCGCGATCACCTTCAACTCCAGCTTAATATCACGTAGCTCACCCTTGGACCCATGAGTCGTCTGACGCGGCGCGCGGTTGGTACTGGACTTAAAACGGGTATTACCCAATCCATGAAAGCCACCCTGACCAACCAACAGCACCTGCCCTTCTTCGGTCAGGTCACCGATAATCTCGGTAGTATTGTCATCAACCACCGTAGTTCCGACGGGAACTTTGAGGTAAATATCCTCACCCCCCCTACCGGTACAACCCTTACTCATACCATTCTGGCCACGCTCAGCGCGATATTTACTCTGGAAACGATAATCCACCAGCGTATTGATAGCGTCATCAGCAATCATATAGACACAACCACCATCACCACCATCGCCACCATCTGGACCACCCCGGGCGACATATTTTTCGCGTCGAAAGCTCAGGCAACCGTTACCCCCATCACCAGCCGCTACGTGCACCAGGGCTTCATCAACAAATTTCATGTAGAGACTCCGTAATAGAGAAAAACAGTCACCATGACCAATTAACAGATTATATCAGCTGTCGTATTTACGACAGAAACAAAAAAGCCCCGTACCAGACGGGGCTTTTCGGTAACCGGAACCGATCAGGCAGCGTCGATACGAATATACTTACGCTTAGCCGGTCCTTTGACCTCAAACACAACCTTACCTTCAGCTTTCGCGAAGAGGGTGTGATCCTTGCCCATACCTACGTTCTCTCCAGCGTGGAAACGAGTTCCGCGCTGACGAACCAGGATGTTACCTGCTAAAACTTGCTGTCCGCCGTAGCGCTTTACGCCAAGACGTTTACTTTCTGAATCGCGACCGTTACGCGTACTACCACCAGCTTTCTTGTGAGCCATGAGATTACTCCTTCAGTTCGATTAACCGGCGTTGATACCAGTGATTTTAACTTCGGTGAACCACTGACGGTGGCCCATCTGCTTACGGTGGTGCTTACGACGATTGAACTTAACAATGTGCACCTTCTTGGCACGACCATGGCTAACCACCTCAGCGGTAACCTTTGCGCCTTCAACGGTAGGGGCACCGATCTTAACGTCATCACCTGCTGCAACCAGCAGCACACGATCAAAATCAAAATTTTCACCGGTGGCAATTTCCAGCTTTTCCAGCTTCAGTGTTTCACCTTCCGAAACACGGTATTGCTTACCACCGCTTACGATAACTGCGTACATATTACTCTCCGAAAATCCAAGTTAGCCTGTTACAGGCGAGCCTTGTTGTTAAAGGCATCCAATCGGCGAACCGATCAGAATTTGTTCTCGAAATTCCTGCACTTAGGTGGGCATCAGCCTCTCGAACCCGTGCATCCGGGCTGCTGCTCCCCACACACAACCATAATGGTTGGGTAACAAGTGGAACAATGCCCCAGGATTTTCAAAATCAGGGGCGCAAATTCTACGGCAACACCAAGCACCATACAACCCCCCGCTTCCGCTAATTACAAGGATCTTGACGCAATTCTTGACACATTTAAACCCAACCCATAGCATTCCGGTCAATCTATCTATTTACTTCAGTTGCCTTGCCTAATGCCCAACAACACCCCGATCAAACAAATCCATGCTGCCGTCAGTCAGGAATTTTCTGCTGTTGACCAGCATATTCACCAACAACTCGCATCGGATGTTCCTCTGGTACAAACTATTGGTAACTATATTGTCAGCGCCGGGGGTAAGCGTTTGCGACCGCTTCTGGTACTGCTTACCGCCAAAGCCTGCGGCTATAAAGGCAACCAGCATATTGCCCTGGCCAGCGTTATAGAGTTCCTGCATACCGCCACACTGCTCCATGATGACGTAGTAGATACCTCAGACTTAAGACGTGGTCGTGACACAGCAAATGCCAAGTGGGGTAACGCTCCCAGCATACTGGTTGGTGATTTCCTCTATTCCAGGGCATTTGAAATGATGGTTGATATCGGCGACATGGAGATAATGCGAATCTTATCCAATGCCACCACTGTTATTGCGCAGGGAGAAGTCCTGCAATTAATGAAAGTGCGTGACGCCAGCACCACCGAAGAAACCTATATGCAGGTAATTCGAGCCAAAACCGCCATGCTGTTTGAAGCCTCTACTCACGCAGCAAGCGTTCTGTGCCAAATTGACAAAAAACAACGGTTGGCACTGAAGAGCTACGGTGACAAGCTCGGAATCGCCTTCCAACTGGTTGATGATTTACTCGATTATCAAGGCAATGCCGATGAGATGGGTAAAAATGTTGGTGACGACCTGGCAGAAGGAAAACCGACCCTACCGCTCATCTATACCATTCGTAATGGCACCGAACATCAGGCTAAGCTGGTTAAGAGAGCAATCCAAAAAGGCGGACTCGACCAGATTGAAGAGATATCACAAGCGGTAAAAGATTGCGGTGCGCTGGATTACACCGCAAAACTGGCTCAACAGTTTGCCAATGAGGCCATTGAAAGCCTGCACCTGTTGCCAGCCAGTGAATACCGCGACGCCATGGAAGCACTGGCACGCTTATCGGTATCCAGAACTTCCTAAATAATCTCCAAGACAAACACCAGACGTAATCACCCGACCATTCATCCGGCTATCCCGATATAGCCAGATGAATAATGCGATACAAAAACAATCAACATAACCTGAGCTCTAACCAATACGCTTCACTTCATCGATTTCTGATCTATCCCTGAAGATCAAGCGCTCCTGAAGGTCTAGCACTTCTACCGCCACCGAGGAGCGCGCGCCGGTCTAACGACTTAGCGTAATAACGCATCAAGCTCATCGACCAACTCAGCCCAATCACCATCACTATCCAGCGCTTCACGTAAGAATTGCGCCTGGCTAGCCGTCCAAAATGGTGCATCCGGTATTTTTGTAGCGGGCTCAATCGGTCCGTGCCGAGCTACAAAATCATTGATTTGCTGATCATCACCATCCAGACCTAACTGTAAAAACAACGTCTTCATATTGTGATTTGATCTATCCATAAAAATCCTCTCCGGTATCACTTCATTGATGCCACCAAGTACCCGCCAGAATACATTCAGGTAAAAACTACTATTGATCATTTTAGCTTTAAAACAGGCGTTTCCCTGACTTTTTATCCAAAAACACTAACGGGAAATTTATATTGAAAAACTACTCTGTCAAGTCTGGTACGACAAAAAACGATGCGTATAATTGCGCCTCTTTTCTTCTCCGGGAACCTCCGGTAGCATCCGTGGCAGGGATTTTTTTGATCGTATTTACTATCACTAATAAGGTTACTGGCAAAGTATACGTCGGCAGCACACGCAACGACTTAATGCTTCAGTGGGAAAAAATTATAGCGGCTGCAGAGCTCAAACTGGACTTTCCGCTCTACCGTGAAATCAGGGCACAGGGTGCTGAAAGCTTTACAGTGGAAGAGTGGGATTACACGGATGATCGCCAGGAACTCATGGAACTGGAGCGTGAAGCACTGGTTACCTTGAAAGCTGAATCCCTGCGAGGTTATAAAACATCGGTCGCTGGTGAAAAAACTGTTGAAAGCAAAACACCACGAAAAAAAGCTGCCGTCCGACGCTCAACAAAAAGCACACAGAGCCAGGCAGTAGAAGTAGAAGTAGAAGTAAAAGTAGACGATGGGCAACCACTCAAACACGTTAACGCTGGCGGTGAATCCGTGGTGCGCTTCGATCGCAAAACCACTACGGTTGCAGATGCCATCTCGGGTATCGGAAATCGCACCCCGGAACACACTTACCTGCACCCATTACGCCGTGTAGCTTCCATTACAACAGAGAGCACAGCAGCAGAGAGCACCACACAGAGTGATAAAACGGCAGCTGAGACGCCAGACGTTTCAGACACCCTCATCACTCAGGCATCAAATATAGAGTCCATCACATCCAGTAACGAAACTGCAAAGCGAGCTTCTGTTGAAGCTTCCGTTAATAGTGATAGCGTGCTCAGCGACGCCATGTCCATGCTGAAGAATTTGCAAAGATCTGATGACGAACTCACCGAGAAGTCACTCACTGAACTACCTGGCCATCAATGTAAGCAATCAAACAATGGCACAGGCAACGCGGTTTTCACCGAATCCGCTCACGCCGAAGCAGCCCCGGCTGAGCCAAGCCTCCACCAGCAACGAACTATGGATGCGGTTGACCGTCAACGCCAGCAGCTCATCAATCGCTGCAATGAGCAACAAAAACTGCAAAAGCAAAAACTGGAAGAGCGGATTAACGCCCTTGAATCGTTAGCACAGGAAAAGATGGGTCGACTCAGCAACGCAGCCTGACTAAGCTATCGCTAACGCCCAAGGACAATCTGTCATGACACGCAAAAAGAAAACCAAATCCATATCCGGCACCTTGAAAGCAATCAGCAAGGCGACCAAAAAATCTGGTGAATCGAGTTTTAAACCAACGCGTAAAGAAAAGCCTCGTCAAAAATCACTCTACGACAAACATCTCGAGAGCGATGCTTCGAAAGCTAATAAGCCAGCCCGTAAGTCAAAAAACCAGGAGCCGGCAAAAAAGCAGGTGCAAGCAAAGTCCATAGCCAATAAAGCCACCGCAAAAAAAGGTGCTGCACCCGCCAGGAAAAAAATAGCCCCATCCAGTTCGGACGTATGGAGCAAAAAACCCAAGAAATCTCCGACCGACAACAAAGTAAAGTCAGTTAAAAAAGACAGTCCTGTTAAACAGAATGTCGCGGAACCCGATACTGATCAGGCTATTGATAGCAACGAAATGAATATGGAAGAGATGAGTGGTGAAGAGCTGTTTGATCTGTTCGATCGGGGAACGTTTAAGCCGTAGCCTATAGATTAAGGCTTAGATGCAGGCTTGGACCTGGAACCAGGTTTACGGAAAATATTGAACTAACCAAAATCCCGGCAGGTGAGACGCCCCACCTGCCGGGATCGATCGTTAGACGATATCCAGTAGCTGCACATCAAAAATCAGTGCGGCGAAAGGAGGAATGGCACCGGAAGAACCCTGCTCGCCATAGGCCAGCTGATAAGGTACATACAGACGCCACTTGGAACCTGTTGCCATCAACTGCAACGCTTCGGTCCAACCACTGATCACACCACTCACCGGAAACTCTGCCGGCTCGCCTCGCTCAACTGAGCTATCGAATACGGTGCCGTCAACCAGCGAACCGTGATAATGAGTACGAACGGTAGAGTCCAGGCCTGGTTTTTCACCATCGCCCTCTTCCAGAATTTCATACTGCAAGCCGGATTCCAGAACCACAACAGAATCGCGCTTGGCGTTATCCACCAAAAATTGCTCACCCTGACCGGCCAGTTCCTTGTGTTGCTCCGCTTGCGCTGCGCGAACCGTTTCACCGATCACCTGAAACGCGGCCTGCAGTTCCTGCGGGGCTACCTGCATATCTTTTCCAAGAAAAGCGTCACCAATACCGCTTTTTACCAATTCGATATCAACGCCTTCGAAGCTATTTTCACGAAGTTGATCACCCATTTGACGACCAATTCCATAACTCACTCGCCCCTCATCGGTTTCGATTGGAGTCTGCGTATTATCTGACATAGTTAGCACCTTTAAATTACAGAGACAAAAAAAGAGCGCAGCATAGCAGCTGGCGCTCCTGTTCGATAGCCATCACTGTATAGATGGCATTCGTAATCAAAAGTTAGTCTTTACTAACCGTACGGGCAACTTCGCGCATCGTCACGAACTCTTCGGCGGCCGTTGGATGGATACCGATGGTGGCATCAAACATGGCTTTGGTTGCTCCCGCTTTCAGGGCAATACCGATACCCTGCAATATCTCTCCGGCATCAGCCCCCACCATATGACAACCAACCACCCGATCACTGGCATCATCCACCACCAGCTTCATGAAGGTTTTTTCCTGACGACCGCTCAGGGTGTGCTTCATATGACGGAAACGAGAAGTGTAAACGCGCACTTTCCCGCATCGCTCAATCGCTTGCTCTTCGCTGAGTCCGACCGTACCGATATTTGGCTGGCTGAACACGGCAGTGGCAATGTTTTCATAATCCATATTGATAGGCTGCCCATCAAACAGATGTCGTGCCAGCGCCATACCTTCCGCCAGCGCCACCGGCGTCAGCTGCATACGATCAATGACATCACCAACCGCATAGATTGATGGCTCACTGGTTTGAAAATGATCATCTACCTTAATCGCGCCCTTGCTGCCTAAATCAACCTTAACATTTTCAAGCCCCAGATCATGGGTGTGTGGCACCCGTCCGGTAGCATACAAAATCATATCCGTGATAACGCTTTCACCATTGTTCAGCTGCGCTATAAAACGACCATCATCGCGTTTCTCAATGCTAACAATTTCCGTATTGAAACAGAGTTGCAGATTCTCCTTGGCTCCCATCTCCTCCCTGAGCACTTCACGCACTTCCTGATCAAAACCTCGCAAGAACAGCTCACCACGGTAGAGCAAACGTGTATCGGCGCCCAGGCCTGCCAGAATTCCGGCAAACTCTACCGCGATATAGCCACCACCAACGACCAGCGCTTGCCCGGGGAATTCATCAAGGTAAAAAATTTCGTTGGAACTGATGACATGTTCACTGCCCGGAAACTCTGGCACGAAAGGCCAGCCGCCAGTAGCAATCAGAATGCGTTCGCAACGATACTGGCGACCATCAACCTCTACCGTATTGGCACCTTTAATTCGCGCGCGCCCTTCCAGCAATTCAACCCCCGCACCTTTGAGCATATTGCGATAGATGCCGTTAAGACGTTCGATCTCATTGGTTTTGTTGTCTCTCAGGGTGGGCCAATCAAAGCTGCGCTCCCCAACATTCCAACCGTAACCCCTGGCATCTTCAAAATCCTCGGCAAAATGTGATCCATACACAAACAACTTCTTGGGAACACAACCAACGTTGACGCAAGTCCCGCCCAGGTAACGATCTTCGGCAATAGCCACCCGTGCGCCCAAACCTGCAGCGATTCTGCTTGCACGAACTCCACCGGATCCGGCACCAATCACAAACAGGTCAAAATCAAATTCAGACATCGATATTACCTCTCCAGTTAAGCAGTGTGTCGCCAACGCAACACCTCTGCAACCATCACCAATCAATTTTAAATCAGGCGTATTTCACCAAAACCAAAGATATGGTGTCGCTCAAAACAGCCTTTCGTGAATCATGAATATGCAGCGCATACTATCAATATTCCGCCCAACTAACACCCCTGAAAACCTGGTTTCATCGGTCGCTGGTAGTCGTTATTCAACAGGAGTTTTACCCTATTCAAGCGCCTGCAAGATACTGAATAACGCACCATTCAGATGTCGATAGAAATTATTGTAAATCTCTCGACGTCACCGGCAAATCAATTAGTACACCTTTCAGTAAATGAACGCGCTCATCATCAATTTTCTATCAGGTACTCTCTATCAAGTACTCTCTATTAAATGATCGGCATAATCCTGCCGTAACTCGACCTTGCGAAGCTTACCCGTCCCTGTGTGTGGTAAATCATCCACGACAATCACCGCATCCGGCATCCACCATTTGGCCACCCGATCTGCGAGAACCTCTCTCAACTCACCCTCAACGTAGGATTTTCCAGGTTTGAGCGTCACCAGCATGATAGGGCGCTCATCCCATTTGAGGTGACGCACGCCAATCACACAGGCTTCGTTAACCGGGGCATAATTTAGCGCCGCGTTTTCCAGATCAACCGAACTAATCCACTCGCCACCGGACTTGATCACATCCTTGCTGCGATCAACAATTTTGAGATATCCCTGCGCATTAATCACCGCTACGTCACCGGTATCAAACCAGCCATCAGAAAAACTGTCATCGCCTTCACCCTTGAAGTAACTCGACAACACCCAGGGGCCCTTTACCCGAAGGTTTCCGCGGCTGGTACCGTCATGAATCACCGGCTTATCATCGGCGTCGAATATCTCAATCTCCACTCCAAACATCGCACGCCCGGCCGTTGCCTGCAGATCATAACGCTGCTCCGCATCCAGTCGCTCCAGCTGTGGTGAAGGAATTGCCGCCGTCGCTAACGGACTGGTTTCGGTCATTCCCCAGATACCCATCCAGTAGACATCGTAGAGTTCTGCATACAGCTTCACTAACGTCCGAGGAGAAGCGGCACCACCCACGCCCACCAGCTTTAACGAATCGATTCGTTTACCCGATTGTTCAAGATAATTATGCAGCCCCAACCACACGGTCGGCACACCATAGGCTTTATCGACAGACTCCTGTTCAATCAGCTCTTGCAAAGATTGACCATCCATTTGAGGCCCTGGCAACACCAGTTTGGCGCCATACAGTGGAGCTGAAAAAGGGACGCCCCAGGCGCACACGTGATACATCGGTACCACCGGCATAACCACGCTCCACTCGTTAAAGTCGAGGTACTGGGAACTGCCGCTCATCATCGCGTGCAGCACGCTGGAATGATGATCATAAATCACACCTTTCGGATTACCGGTAGTACCCGAGGTATAACAGAGCCCGGAAGCCGTCGATGCTTCCAGCGCTGGCCAGGCAAACTCATCTGTCTCTTGCGCCAACAAGGTCTCGTAGCAGTAACAAGGGCTCAGCGAAGTGCTCGGCATGTTGTGCTGATCACAATTGATAATGAAGCCTTTTACGCTGGGTATCTGCTCCCTCACCTCCTCCAACAAAGGCACAAAGGGTGCGTCCACAAAGATGTATGCGTCTTCGGCGTGATTAATAATGTACTGCAATTGCTCGGCAAACAGCCGCGCATTCAGGGTGTGCACCACAGCGCCAAAACCGGAAATGGCGTAATACAATTCAAGATGGCGGTAATTGTTCCATGCCAGCGTGGCGACACGTTCACCGGACTGCACACCTAGCCGCTCCAATACATTAGCCAACTGGCAGCTGCGTCTGTACATGTCGGCGTATTGATAACGGTGAATGTTCCCTTCATTGGTACGGGAAACGATCTCCTGCCGGGGATAGCGTGACAACGCAGATTTCAGAATATCGCTGGTAAGCAGGGGAACCTGCATCATACGGCCTTTCATTCGCTGTTCTCTCCCGGAGCCCGTTAAAGTACTCCACTGGTATAGCGCATGCTTTGCAATTGAACGTTACTGAGGACAATGACGCAAAGGATTATAAAAAAATATAGTGATGCGAAAGATACCCTGCAGAATAAAGAAGGCCTCTATACCAGCAGTACAGTAGCGACTTCAGAAGCGGGCTTTAGTACCATAGAAAGCACCATAGAAAGCACCATACAAAGTACGGTAGCTAGTACCATAGAAAGTACGATAGCCATTACACGATCCATTACACTATCCATTACACTATCCATTATAATAACGCCCCGGTTTATCGTTATATCTCATTCTCACTGTTTTTCTCACCAGCAACTGCAGCGCGTCGCCCATGGAAACCTTATTCACCTCCCCGTTCGGCCAACTCAACCTGAAGCGCCTGCCCCATTCGCGTCAGGGCTCACTCCGCGCCTGGGATGCTGCAGATGAATACTTGCTTAACAAGCTGGCAGAGCACATCAATGGGCCAACCAGCTCCGCCATAACAAGTCCGGTACTGGTACTCAACGACAGTTTTGGCGCTATTACCCTGAGTATCGCTCCCCATTGTGAGATACCACCGGTCATGCAAACCGATTCATGGCTCAACGCCCAGGGCACTCGCAATAACGCTCGGGACAATGGCATTGAGGTAAATCGTTATCACCTGCAAACGCCCATACAGCCGCCGACTATCTCGCAAAACATTTCTCAAAAGAGTCCGCAAAACATTCTGCAAAATAGCTCGCTGGAAAACTCGCTAACAAACTCACAGCATCAACGCTTTGGCATCGTACTTATCAAAATTCCCAAGACCCTGTCCATGCTGGAATACCAGCTGCGCCAAATCCAACCACTGGTCACTCCTGAGACAATCATTATCGCGGGAGCTATGGCCCGAAACGTCCACAGTTCAACCGTGCAGATGTTCGAGCGTATCCTGGGCACCTCCAACACTTCCCTGGCGCGCAAGAAGGCCCGATTAATTGAAATACGCTGCGATGCGCCACCTCCCGCCGCATCAAAACCCACACCCAAGCCCACCCCCGGCTTCACACTGGAAACGGAAAATCTGGTGTTAAGCAATTTTGCCAATGTTTTTTCACTGGAACAACTGGATATCGGTAGCCGGTTTTTCCTCCCGCACATACCGTCCAGTGAACTCCCCCGGCAGATCATCGATCTTGGCTGCGGTAACGGCTTACTGGGTCTGTTAGCGGCACGACGCAACCCGACAGCCAGCATTCTGTTTCGTGACGATTCAGCCCTGGCGATTGCCTGCGCGGAACATAACTGGCAAAGCAATTCAGGCGATACCTCTCGTGCGCGGTTCGAACAAGGCGACTGCCTGCAAGGTATTGAGGACAATAGCGCTGACCTGATCCTGTGCAATCCACCGTTCCACCAGCAACACACCGTAGGCGATCAAATCGCCATGCGCATGTTTCGCCAGTCTCTCAGGGCACTGCGCAAAGGGGGTGAACTACGTATCATCGGAAACCGCCATTTGGGCTATTATCAATCGCTGCGTAAGATCTTTGGTAATGCGGAACAGCTCGACAGCAATCGTAAATTTGTCGTGCTGTCCGCGCGAAAAACCAAATAATGCCATCGGATATTCCGGCTAACAGGATCGGGGCGCTGCCTGAAAAAAGCACAAAATTCATGTACACTGCGCGGCCTTCTCTGCCTGACTCGTACATCCTCACAAAGGGTAGAAAACCTTTAATTTCAACGACCATTTTCTGGACTAACCTTTCTGGACTAACACTATGGCATCAGGTCGCACCTACCCGGATCAATACGAACAGCAGCTGGCCGACAAAGCCGATCTGTTAGTGCAGCAGTTTGCCGCGTTTAATCCGCCATCACTGGAAATCTTTCCGTCCGCACCAGAGCACTTTCGAATGCGCGCCGAATTTCGAATCTGGCACGATAACGAACGTAGTTTCTATGCGATGCACGATCCGAAAAACTCAAAACAGATCGTCGAGATCCACGACTTCCCGATCGCCAGCAAACTGATCAACACCCATATGCAGCCATTGATGGATGCCATCTGTTTGCAGCCCATTTTACGTCACCGGCTGTTTCAGGCTGAATTTCTCAGCACCCAGTCCGGTGAGCTGCTGGTCACCCTGATCTACCACAAGCAGCTGGATGATGAATGGATAGCGGCGGCTAAAACCCTTAAAAGCCAATTCCCGATCGATCTGATCGGCCGTGCCCGCAAGCAAAAAATCTGTCTGGATAGAGATTTCGTTAATGAAACTGTCAACGTTGCCGGCAAGCAGTATCACTATCAACAGGTCGAAAACAGCTTCACTCAGCCCAACGTCGGGGTCAGTGAAAAGATGCTCAGCTGGGCCCTGGATGCCACCCGGGACAGCCCGGATGACCTGCTCGAACTCTATTGCGGTAACGCTAATTTTACTGCGGTTCTGGCGCAGAATTTTAATCGCGTAATGGCCACAGAAATCGCCAAAAGTTCGGTAAATTCAGCCCAACTCAACCTGCAAAAAAACCAGATCGACAACGTCGAGATTGTGCGCATGTCCAGCGAAGAGTTCACCCAGGCCATGAACCACGTGCGTCCCTTCCGCCGCCTTCGCCATATCGACCTCGACAGTTATCAATTCAGTACCATCTTTGTCGACCCGCCTCGTTCCGGACTGGATCCGGATACTGAAAAGCTGGTGCAGCGCTTCGACAATATTGTGTATATCTCCTGCAACCCGGACACGCTGCACACTAACCTCAACACCATCAGCCAAACCCATAGCATTGAGCGGTTTGCGTTGTTTGATCAGTTTCCCTACTCCCATCACCGTGAGGCTGGAGTGGTATTAAAAAAGCGCTGATCGGTCCTGCCTGAAAATTTTTCAGGCATAATTTTGCTGCCATCGAACTAAATCTGGAAGGCTGGCAGTGATTTTCTGATAGGATTATCTGTATCTACTGATGAGGTAAATCTACCGGTGAATAGAGCGAATATCCAGCAGCACTCCACTCGTTTAAGTGCGCAGCAACTGTGCGCTCCTGCCACGGCCAGCCAATTTCCTTTCGCCACAACAGAACAGATAAAACCTTATCTCGGCATACTTGGTCAGCAGCGCGCCGTCTCGGCCATTCAGTTTGGCGTCGCTATCCAGCAAACCGGTTACAATATTTTTGTTATGGGGGATGAAGGCAGTGGCCGCGCATCCTTCATCAACGAATTCCTGCAAAGCGAAGCCAAGCGCCTGCAAACCCCCTCTGACTTTATTTACGCGAATAATTTCGACGCGCCGCGCCAGCCGCTCATGCTGGAGCTGCCTGCAGGCACCGCCAACAAACTACAAAGTGACGTTGAACAACTGATCAACAGTTTACTGGACACCTTTCCGGCCGCCTTCGAACACCCCAGCTACCAGCAACAAAAAGGCGTCATCGAACGCACCTTTAATCGCAAATACGACAAAGTCGTTGATGGTGTCGAAAAAGAGGCGCTGAAGTACAACATAGCCCTCTATCGCGATGCCAGCACGGTCAGCTTTACGCCTATGTTTGAAGGTCGAGCTATGGAAGAGACCGAGTTCGCACAGCTACCGGAAAATCAGCGAGAAGAGTTTCACCTGCACATCAATGAGATGGAAGAGATGCTCAATGATGCCTTGTTACCATTACCTCAGTGGAAACGGGAATCTTCAGAGCAGTTTCGTAAATTAACCCAACAAACCATCTCCCAGGCCATAGCTCCGTTATTCGAACCGCTGGAGAAGAAATATCACCAAACGCCTGAACTGGTGAGCTACATAAAAAAAGTACGCAAACAGCTGCACCGAATGATTCCGGAAAAGCTGATTGATGAAAAAACCCAGGAGATGCGTGACGCCCATGAAAACCGGGCACTACTTGAAGATGAGCTAAGCCCAAATATTATGGTGGCACGTGAACCCTCGTCAGGTGCTCCGGTCATTCATGAACGTCACCCCAGCTATAAAAATCTCTTTGGACGCGTCGAATTTTCAGGCGATATGAGTGCGCTCAACACCAGTTATCGTCAGGTGTGTCCCGGCAGTCTGCACCGAGCCAATGGCGGCTTTCTGGTCATCGAGGCTGAAAAGTTATTGCAGGAACCCTTCGCCTGGGATTCACTCAAGCGCGCCATCAAGGATCGTCGCCTGCAGATGGAATCCCCCTACAGTGAAATGGGGCTGGTCAGCGGTATCACCCTGGAACCCCAACCGCTGCCGCTACATACCAAAGTGATCCTGATCGGCAATCGCTCTACCTACTACCTGTTACAACAACTCGACACTGATTTCGGTGCCCTGTTCCGGGTACTGGCTGATTTCGATGAACGCATCCCGCGTAATGATGAAGCACTCGAATCCTTTGCCCGATTAATGCAAACCTTCGCCCAGCGCGAAGACTTCGCACCGCTGGGGAGCGACGCAGTGGCGCGCCTGGTCGAATTCAGTTGCCGATTAGCAGAGCATCAGCAATATCTCAGCGCGCAGTTTAATCGCATCTTCCACCTGCTCAGTGAATCGGATTTTATTCGCCGCCTGGCCAATGACGATGTATTGCGCGCCGAACATATCGAGCGTGCCTTAAGCGCTCAACAAGAGAGATCCAGTCGCGTTGCCGAACTGCAACTCGAACAGATTAACGATGGCACCGTATTGATCAAAACCGACGGATCCAGCGTCGGTAAAATTAATGCGCTTACCGTATATCAACTAGGAGATAGCCAATTCGGAACGCCGGCACGAATCACCGCGACGGTTTTCCCAGGTTCACGTGGTGTGGTGGATATCGAGCGCGAGGTAAGCCTGGGGCAAGCCCTGCACTCCAAAGGCGTGATGATTCTCAGCGGTTATCTGGGACAACGCTATGCCCGTCATTTCCCACTGGCGATCTCAGCCCATCTGGCGATGGAGCAATCCTACGGCCTGATCGATGGCGACAGCGCCTCGCTGGCCGAGCTGTGCTGCCTGCTCTCTGCCATTACTTATTTGCCCATACAGCAATCCTTCGCCATGACCGGCTCGGTCAATCAGTATGGCGAGGTGCAAGCAATTGGTGGGGTCAACGAAAAGATCGAAGGATTCTTCGATCTTTGCAAAGTGCGCGGATTGAACGGCCAACAGGGCGTCATCATTCCACGCGCCAATCGCCTCAACCTGATGCTTAAACAAGAGGTGGTCGATGCCGTGAGTTCAGAGCAATTCCATATCTACGCCATCGACTCTGTCGATCAAGCCATAGAACTACTGTCTGGAGTTAAGGCAGGAATCGAAGATAAAGAGGGCAACTATCAAGCAAAGAGCGTCAATGAATTAGCCGTGATTCGTTTGCAAGAGATCAGCGCCTGTAGCCATCGTCGGGAAGATAGCAACAAGTAAGGTTACACTCTATTCAAGGCTGTTGGCCATGGCACACTGTGGCGCCTGGCGACAAATGGGGTTCAGCAAAGACCCCATCAGCTAAGCGCCATCAAAAAAAATCCACCACACCCCATCAGAAAAGTGCCTGCCGCTTCCGACAGCTATGGAGTAAAGATCGTTATTTAATTACTATTAGCACCTGTTTTTAAAGTGTGCCCATCGACTATGACTTATCCAAAAACTACTCACGCCTGGATTATTGATCACTACGCAAAAGACGGCCTCGACGGCAGCGAACTGAGCTGGACCGAACAGCCGCTGCCGGAGCTGCAAGAGCACGAGGTGCTGATTGAAACCCGCCTGCTCTCGCTCGATGCCTCCAATCTGTTGTGGCTCAGCGAAGTGAAAGACTACCTTCCCCAGCTGCAAATTGGCGATGTCATGCGCGGTTTGATCATCGGTCGTATTCACAGCTCCAGGCACCCGGGTTTTGAAGTGGGCCAGCACCTGTTCACCATGCAGGGCTGGTCGGATTACGCCATCGTCAATGGCGATCAGCTGCTGAAAGAGCGTTCCATGCTGAAGATCAATCCCCATCCGAATATCCCGCTCGATGCCTACGTGGGCACCCTGGGCCTGTCCGGTTGGTCCGCCTATATCGGTATGCTGGAGGTTGGACGCATCAAGGCCGGTGATACCGTACTGGTCAGCGGCGCAGCAGGGGC
>JAUXFT010000135.1 GCA_030622755.1 Aestuariirhabdus sp.
AATAATTGATCCTGAACCAGTTGAGCAAGGTCTTTGTGAGTAGCACTGAGAAGCCGAATGTTGACGGGGATTTCCTGTTGACTGCCAACGGGTCTTATCGACTTTTCTTGAATAGCCCTGAGCAATTTGACCTGCATTTGCAAAGGCAGGTCTGCTACCTCATCAAGGAATAATGTGCCACCATCGGCCGCCTGAAAAAGCCCCTGCTTGGCAGATGTTGCACCGGTGAAGCTCCCCTTGGTATGTCCAAAAAACTCACTTTCCATGAGCTCTGATGGAATCGCGCCGCAGTTAACAGGAATAAAAGCTCCTTCGCTACGAGGTCCCTGTTCGTGAATCATTCTTGCTGCGAGCTCCTTTCCACTACCGGATTCACCACTTATATAGACCGGTGCCTGGCTACGGGCTAGTTTATGTATTTTTTGCTGCAGTTGTTGCATTGATGGCGAATTGCCAAGTGCCGTAGTTTTCGTAGTTGTATCGGTGGCACCGGTTGGTTGCTGATTAAGCTTGAGGGCTGTGTTGACCAGATCACGGAGACTCTGCAGGTCGACTGGTTTTGAGACAAAGTCAAAGGCACCGGCTTTGAGCGCATTAATAGCGGTATCCATGTTGCCAAATGCGGTGATCATGGCGACGGGAGTATTGCTGCAATGATCCTGGATGTATTTAACGAGATCAATGCCGTTGCCGTCAGGAAGTTGCATATCGGTCAGGCAAAGGTCAAACGTATTTTCTTGTAAAAGTTTTTTCGCCTGAGTCAGGTCGGCAGCCGTTTGTGTGCAGAGATTCATTCGACCCAGGGTGATCTCCAGTAATTCACGGATATCAGGCTCATCATCAACAATCAGGCAAGTCGTGTTATTCATGGTGCTCTTGCTTTAACGTGGAGTAAAGGTTCAGAAGTTAGGATTCAGAATAATTATCAGCGTCAATTAGAGAAGGCTGACTATATCAATGTATGCGCTTGTCGGGGTGGGCAAAAGTAATACGAAAATGACATCCTTGCTGCGCATTAATCAATTCCAGACTAGCATGATTGGCTTCGCATAGCTCTTTGGAGATATACAGGCCGAGCCCTGTTCCTTTGATATCGGTAGTATAAAAAGGCTCAAATAAATTATCTTGTATTTCTTGCGTCATGCCGGGACCTTGATCAATAACATCAAGGTAGGGGTGTCCACTGTCACTCATTAATCCTACTTCAAGGGTTGCCGTAGGACTGCCGCTGTGCCGTTGGCTATAGCGCAAACCGTTCTGACACAGGTTGTTCAGAATCTGGGAAAACTGATCCATATCCATATGCACCATTACGTTTTGGTGCTCACGTAGCGTTATTTTTGCGTCGGGATACCCGGCAATGTGTTCATTATTGACGTAATTTTGTAACCATTTATTGGGGTTGAACTGTTCTGGCTGGCTGGCTTTACGGGTCGATAGTTTTTGGACATTTTCGATGATTCTATTCATTCGCACGGAATGGTTTTGGATTATTTCCAGCAAACGCGCGTCACTTTTATTCAGATCGGGAGATTCGGAAAGCAGTTGTGATGCATGGCTTATTGCGCCAAGAGGGTTACGTATTTCATGAGCAATACTGGCAGCGAGGCGTCCAAGAGAGGCAAGTTTCAAATGTTGAGCCTGTTGGGCCAATAGCGTGGTGTCTTCAAGGAATATGAGCAGGTTTTGATCGCTTTGAAGAGACTTTTCCAGTGCTGTGAAGTTAGCTTGTATTTTCCTGGTATGGGGGCGGAGCTGGAAAGGTTCTCCTCGCAATACCGGATTTTGTCGCCATTCGCTTAGCCGATGCGCTAGCTCGGTTGAAACTTCGTTCAGGGTGGCGGACTTTTTTGGATAATCCAGTAATTGTTCGGCAGCTTCATTGAGGAGCACGATGTTGGTTTGTTCGTCGATTACCAGAATCCCGGTACGCATGCGCTGAATAATGCTGTGGTTGAGTTGCTGCAAATGCTCATACTGACGCCTCTGTAACATGCTGTGCTCTTCGCTTCGGCGTAAGCGCGCTGCAAGGTATTGGATAGAGAAGGCGGTGGCAAAGAACAGGATCCCCAATACACCAGAATTAAGATGCCCTTGTACTGGTGAATGTTGTGCCAGTGTGTAGTAACTGGAAACGCTAATCATACCAATGGTGGCAATTGCGGCTAATAATGTGCCTGCGCGACCTGCAATTAAAATATTCCCTGCGGCGACAGCGATAAACATCAGGTTGCCTAAGGAGCCGCTTTTGTTGCCGCTGAGGAAAATAAGCAGGGTCAGTAGTAGTATGTCCAGGCAACAGATAACGAAAAAGTGTTTAGGGGTTGAAGCGCTACGACTAAACAGCAGTATTGCAATGTTTACTCCGGCATAGAGCATGGCAAACAGCTGAAATTGGCGAAGGTGGGTAAAGGTGATTAGCTCCTGCCCAATTTGGGTAAAAGTAGCCATCAGAAACATGAGTGCGAGTACGCAACGATAACCGTTGTAAACGTTTAAAAGTTGCCGGTTACGTAATTTTTTTTCGTTCTCGGTGAAGACCATATGTGTTGTTGTATAGCTCTTGGGGTTGCAGTTGATGAGTGCTGGCTGGTGTCCCGTAACCTTATTCTGTGAGCAACTATTTTACACGCCCATCTCTTTAGCGGAAAATAGCCGCCTACTATCCAACAGGCTTTTGCGACAGGGTACGTTTAATATCACATACTTTTGCTGCAGATGCTCATACCCGTCTGGTGAGTTCTATTTATGAATCGCACAATTCGCATCGTCACTGCTCAAATTAATACCTATGTTGGTGATATCCCTGGTAATACAAAGCGGCTGGTAGAGGCTGCATGCAAGGCTCGCGATGAGTTTAATGCGGATGTAGTGCTGTTTCCGGAATTGGCCTTATGCGGGTATCCGCCCGAAGATTTGCTGTTGCGAGAGAGTATGCTCACTCGCATTGAGCATGCGGTGGAGTGCCTGTGCGAAGTGAGTGGTATTCATATGGTTGTCGGGTTGCCTGGCAAGAAAGGCGGGCAGTTATATAACCAGGCGGTGGTGCTGCATGATGGCCAGCTGATGGGGCGTTATTCAAAGCAACACTTGCCTAACTACCAGGTGTTTGATGAAAAACGCTATTTCGTAGAGGGGTGCGACGCTTTAGTTTTTGACTGTAACGGCACCAAAATGGCCGTCACTATTTGTGAGGATATATGGCACAAGCAACCTGTTTCCCAGGCATGCGCTGAAGGCGCAGAGCTGATTTTGAACATCAATGCCTCTCCGTTTCACCTTGATAAGTTGCAAGAGCGCTATGAGGTGGTTCGCCAGCGATGCACTGAATCAAACTTGCCGATAGTGTATGCCAATCAGGTGGGTGGACAGGATGAGTTGGTGTTTGATGGTGCGTCCTTTGCCATGAACGGAGATGGCTCCATTGCGACCAGCGCACCTGCTTACGTAGAAGGTTTGTATCTCACGGAATACGATATAGCGACTAAAACGCTTTTACCCGGGAATGTTACGGAACCTTTTGAACTGCTATCGAGTGTTTATCAGGCGCTGATGCTTGGCGTAAAAGATTACGTTAACAAAAATGGCTTTAAGGGTGTTGTTCTTGGGTTGTCTGGCGGTGTGGATTCTGCGCTGACGCTGGCGGTTGCTGTTGATGCGTTGGGTGCAGATAGAGTGGAAGCGGTCATGATGCCGTTTCGATATACCGCACAGATGAGTCTTGATGATGCCCAGGCGGAAGCGAATGCGTTAGGCGTCAGCTATAAAGTGCTCTCAATAGAGCCTATGTATAATGCTTTTATGGAAACGCTCAGTGAGGAGTTTGCCGGTACCGCTCGAGATACTACCGAAGAGAATCTGCAAGCTCGTTGTCGAGGTGTGCTGCTCATGGCTATTTCCAACAAGAAAGGTTATATGGTGCTGACGACGGGTAACAAGAGCGAGATGGCTGTTGGTTACGCAACGCTATATGGCGATATGGCCGGTGGGTTTGATGTGCTGAAGGATGTTCCAAAATCGATGGCGTTCAAGCTTTGCGAACATCGCAACAGCATTTCGCCGGTGATACCACAGCGGGTTATTGATCGTCCACCGTCTGCAGAGCTGGCGCCCGATCAGGTCGATGAGGATAGCTTGCCACCTTATGATGTGCTGGATCAAATGCTGGCGCTTTACATCGAGCAAGATCAGAGTGCTGAAGCGATCATTGAACAGGGCTTTGATCGTGAGGCGGTGTATAAAGTGCTACGCATGGTCGACATTAATGAGTATAAACGTCGGCAAGCTGCGATTGGCGTACGTATCACTCGCCGAGGTTTCGGGCGTGATCGCCGTTATCCGGTGACGTCGGGTTGGAAGCTTGGTCTGTAATTTAATGCTTTGTCATTTAATGCTTTGTCATTTAATGCCTTGTCATTTAATGGAAACTCCTGGAAAGCTTTAATGAAAAACTATTTCATGCCTCTCGGGGTTTTAGTGGCGATCGCTATAGCGATAGTTGTGCCGCAGCCAGGTCGATGGCTGGAAGAGGCCGGCTTAGTACAGTGGTTAGTAGTCCTGATTTTCCTGATCAACGGTTTTCAGACGCGCTTGCAGAGCTCTGGAAATGGAAATGGAAATGGTAAGGGCTATCTGCGTTTAATTATTCTGGCGATTATTATCAACTTGCTAGTGGCTCCCTGGATCGGTTGGCTAGTGGTCACTTTTATACCGCTCAGTGTTGATATGTCGGTGGGGTTACTGGTGATGGCAGCCGTACCTGCGACGTTGTCGTCCGGAATTGTCATGACGCGAATCGCTGGTGGCGATACCACAGCAGCCCTGACATTAACGATACTGTTGAATATTATCGGTGTATTTACGATCCCGCTGTTGTTGATGTGGACACTGGGAAGCGCCGGGCTGATTGAACTGTCGGTGTGGCCGTTATTACAACAATTGGCTCTGTTGGTTCTGTTGCCTTTTACGGTAGGGATGTTGTTGCGTCGCATTAGTTCCTATGAGCCTCCCGCATTCATGCTGGGCTACTTACCTTCAGCGTGCGTTATAAGTACGGTGTGGATGTTAATGTCGCGTTCTAATGAAGCGTTAGCCTCACTAGTTGTAGATCAGATGCTGTTGGTTGTCGCGGCATCATTAATACTGCACGGTGTATTGTTGCTGATCTGTTGGGGGGGAGGGGTACTCTGGATAGAGCAGATGGGCAGGCGAAAGGCGTTATTGTTCACCTGTTCGCAGAAGACCCTGCCGGTAGCTATTAGTGTTATGGCGGCGATGGATCTATCGGCGGGTGTGGCTCTTGTTAGCTGTATTTTATATCACTTCTTGCAGCTTCTGGTGGATTCTTTTTTGGCTGCCAGACTTGCAGGCAGCCAATAATCTCGACCTGGATCAGGCGGCGAATTGTTGTTTTAGATAATGAATAATGTCGTTTGATTGATACATCCAGCGTACATCCCCCTGCTCGGTTTCAATGCGCAAACAAGGCACTTTAATTCTGCCCCCTTGCTGCTCAAGTTCAGTACGATGCTGGTTGTTGTTTTTAGCATCACGAGTTGCGATGTTTAAACCCTGTCGTTTAATTTCGCGGCGAACCTTTACGCAAAATGGGCAGGCCTTAAATTGGTACAAAGCCAGTTTTGCAGTTTGCTGATCCAGCAAGGTTTGCTGGGCCTCACCATGTCGTGGTGAGCGTGGTGAAAAAATAAAATTTAAAGCCAGAATTAATTGGCCGAGTACAAAGCGAATCAAAGCCATAAAGTAAGTACCGTTTATAAGGAGTGATAGAAGAGCGCTGCACAAGCAGCGCAATTATGAGGTGCTAGAACCAGGAATCCGAATCCTCGTCAGTTGGCGGCTCTGGGACTTCGAAGTCTGGAGTTTCAGTGTCATCGTCAGTACTGATTAAGTCGAAACTGAGAATAGTCCAGACTGACGGGTCTACGTCGTCAAACCGCGTATAGCCAGTGAAATCACCAAAGGCATCTAAAAATGGATGTTCAGGGTAGTTATGACGCATTACCGTTAAGGTATCATTGGCCGCATCAGTTAAGCCCAGTTGCTGGTAGCCTTCCACCATGATGGCCATCGCGATGGGCACTGCAGGCGTTCTCTGCATGTTCTCTACCACATATTGGCCACGATTAATGGCAGCGACGTAGGCTCTGCGTTTTAGATAATACTCAGCGACGTGAATTTCATACATCGATAGCTGGTTGCGCAGGAATATCATACGCTGACGGGAATCATCGGCGTAGATACTACTGGGGAAGCGGCTAAGTAACTCAGCAAATTCAGCAAAAGAATTGCGAGCCTGACCAGGGTCGCGTTTACTCATGTCTATTTGGACATAGCGTTCCATCAGACCAACGTCAGCGGTATAGGACGACAAGCCTTTCATGTAATACGCATAGTCAACATTTGGGTGCTGGGGGTGCAAACGAATAAACCGTTCCGCTGTGGCACTGGCTGCTTCGGGTTCCAAACGCTTGTAATATGAGTAAATTAATTCCAGTTGGGATTGTTCTGCGTAGGCACCAAAGGGGTAGCGAGACTCAAGCGCTCTCAGGTGGTCGATCGCTATCGAGTAGTTTTTAGTCTCCAGGGCAAACTGGGCTTTCTCATAAAGCTCATCTTCGGAGAGCTCCTTGGCCACTTGTGTTTTCTCTTCGGTGGCGCAGGCAGTCAGCAGAAAAATGAGCGCCAGTGTTAGCAGGTTGCGGGTGGATCGCATGATCGGTGTTATTCCTTGGTAATACTTATTGCGCCATGGATTTGTCCGGGCTGTGTTATCATCAGCCTTGGTGAAGATCGGGCTGTGCGTTGTGCTAATGACGCAGTGAATCGCAATATATAATGTTATTTGTCGTGGCCCTGTGCTGACCTTTTCATGGTGTAACGGCCGGCGTCTATTTAACCACAGCCGTCAATGTAAACCCAAGCCCCGGCAAACAGAAATCCGGGCTAACAGAAGTGAATTATGGCTGAACAGATACAACTCAGTGCTGTTGTTCCACATGATCTTGGTGGACAGCGTCTGGACCAGATTGCAGCGCAATGTTTTACGGATTATTCACGCTCGCGTCTACAGAGCTGGATTAAGGATGGCAACCTGACCGTTGATGGTCAGAATCGCAAAACTCGTGATAAGTTGATTGGTGGAGAAACCTTGCACGTCGCAGTGGCGGTAGAGGATGGGGAGCGCTGGGAGCCCGAGCAGATGGATCTGGATATTATCTACGAGGATGACAGTATCCTGGTGCTTAATAAACCAGCAGGTCTGGTAGTGCATCCCGGGGCAGGAAATGCCGCTGGAACCCTGTTGAATGGGCTACTACATCATTGTCCGGATAATGCCAGTGTGCCTCGAGCAGGTATTGTGCATCGGCTGGATAAAGACACTACCGGGTTGATGGTGGTGGCCAAAACACTGGCTGCGCAGACAGATCTGGTGAGTCAACTACAGGAGCGTTCGGTTAACCGTGAGTATGAAGCAGTGGCGATGGGTGTCATGACCGCCGGGAGAACCATCGATGAACCTATCGGACGCCACCCTGCCCAGCGAACTCGAATGGCTGTTACGCACTCAGGTAAACCTGCGATCACGCATTACCGGGTAGTGGATAGATATCGAAATCATACCCATGTGAGGGTTAAACTTGAAACGGGTAGAACCCATCAAATCAGGGTGCATCTGAGCCATGTGAATTATCCCTTGGTTGGTGACACCCTGTATGCGGGTCGTTTACGGTTGCCCAAAGGTGCCACCCCTGAACTTAAGGAAACCTTGCAGAATTTTCATCGCCAGGCGTTACACGCTTGTCAGTTGGGCTTGTATCATCCGGTGACCGATGAATATATGGAGTGGCAAGTCGATCTGCCAGAAGATTTTCAGCAGTTATTATCAGTCTTGCAGCAAGACCAGCAATATCACCTTGAAAATGAAGAGTGACCTTCGGGCCAACCTCTATCTGGATCGTTATTTACGGCCGAACTGGCAAGCGCCTTCTCGTGTGTCTGCTTTTGTCACTACCCGTGTTCGGGGGGAAAGCAGTGGCAACTATGCCAGCTTTAATATTGCCGATCATGTCGATGATGATCCCCGAAAAGTAGCGCGTAATCGAACTGTTTTGTGTGAAGAGCTGGGCTTGGCGAACCCACCTCAATGGTTACGTCAGGTGCACAGTAACCGTGTAATAGAGGCGCATGATGATGGCAAGGTGCGTGAGGCTGATGCCGTGTATAGTCGCCAACCTGGTCAGGCATGCGTCGTTATGACAGCCGATTGCTTGCCGGTGTTTTTCTGTTCCGCCGAAGGAGATCGAGTGGCGGTTGCCCATGCGGGCTGGAGAGGGTTGTGTAATGGAATCCTTGAGGCGACGGTAGCTCAGCTTGGTGTGCCCGGAGATCAATTAATCTGTTGGCTTGGCCCTGCTATTGGTGCAGGTTGCTTCGAAGTCGGGGAAGAGGTGCGCGAGGCCTTTTGTGCGTACGACATGCAGGCGGCAACCGCTTTTGTTGAGAACCCAAAGCGCTTTGGCCATTATTATGCCGATATTTACCAGTTAGCAAGGCAACGCTTGATGGCCCGGGGTGTGAAGAGTATCAGTGGTGGTGAATACTGCACGGTCTCACAGCCCGATCTTTTTTATTCCTACCGAACACAATCTATTACCGGACGCATGGCGAGCATTATCTGGCTTGATTAATGCCAGAGTTCTGGTGGATACGTTTGACTCGTTTGATGATATAAAGTCCGTGATAATAAAAATAACGCGGAGAATATCTCTATGCAGAATCTTAAGTTTTGGGGGTGGGGCTATGAAGGGGAAAGTCTCGATAGCCACTATATTCAGCAAGTAGAGGCGTTAGCCGCGGCACTGTTTGCTGTGTCTGGCTTTAAATGTCGACGGCCTCCGAAAATCTCTGATTTAAAATTGCGTGCTTCACGTTGTGCCGTGCCATCTGAGTTACAAGTGATCTGTTCAACAAGTGATTATGATCGCGCCTTGCACAGTTATGGCCAATCGTTTTATGACAGTGTACGAAAGCTGCGAGGTGAGTTTACTAACCCGCCTGATGTCGTCGCTTACCCTAAACAAGAAGCAGATATTGTGGCTTTGTATGATTGGGCGGTGCGAGATGATGTG
>JAUXFT010000056.1 GCA_030622755.1 Aestuariirhabdus sp.
GCTGATTTGTAATCAGCCGGTCGGGGGTTCGACTCCTCTCGCCAGCTCCATTTTTACCTGTTTTTACCTCCAAAGATCAAAAAGCCGATATTTACCAAAAAGCGGTTGACAAGGCGTGTGCTCATAAGCAGAATATGCCGCTCTTTTTGGTGGGGTTCCCGAGTGGCCAAAGGGATCAGACTGGAAATCTGACGCGTAAGCTTCGGTGGTTCGAATCCACCCCCCCCCACCATTATTCGGGTATATGCGGGTATGGTTCAATGGTAGAACCTCAGCCTTCCAAGCTGATGATGCGGGTTCGATTCCCGCTACCCGCTCCAGTTTTACGTGCTGGGCAGGGTTAAGGTTGTGCTCATATAGCTCAGTCGGTAGAGCACTTCCTTGGTAAGGAAGAGGTCACCGGTTCAAATCCGGTTATGAGCTCCATGAATTGCGGCAAAAGTCGAGGACGGACTTTTGTTTACTGCTTATTTGGGTGGCGCAGTAATTGTGTAGCGATTTCAAGGATGCCTGAGATAGTTGTAACGATGGCAATTGTGTTGTCATCGAAGTGATAGAACAAGTTAACGAGTTACAGGCCAGTGGCTCAATTGGTAGAGCACCGGTCTCCAAAACCGGTGGTTGGGGGTTCGAGTCCCTCCTGGCCTGCCATTTTAAGGCGCTTCTTCGCAATAGGTGAAGAGGTGTTCTACGCACAGGAAAAGGCGTGGCGGGTTAACCCCCTGCGCGTGAGTTTATGAACGCAAAGACAGAAGAGAAAGCCGGTAGTTTGGACGGTTTGAAATGGCTGGTGGTTGTGCTGCTGGTGGCGGCGGGTATCGGCGGAAATATGTATTACGCTGAGTACTCACTGCTTTATCGCGTGCTCGGCTTGTTGGTGTTGGCATTGATTGCCGGGCTGCTTGCGGTGCAGACCCTGCAGGGTGCGGCGTTTTGGAAATTGGCAAAAGAGGCCAGGACCGAGATTCGCAAGGTGGTTTGGCCGACTCGTCAGGAGTCAACCCAGACAACATTGATTGTGGTGGCTTTTGTAATAGTAATGGCCCTGATTCTGTGGGGGCTTGATACCCTGCTGGGTTGGTTGGTTTCGCTGGCTATAGGTTGAGGTGACGAATGGCAAAACGCTGGTATGTTGTTCATGCCTATTCCGGGTATGAGAAAAAAGTAGCAATTACTCTCAGGGAGCGTATAGAGCTTGAGGGGATGCAGGATAAATTTGGTGAAGTGTTGGTGCCCACCGAAGAAGTGATAGAAATGCGTGGCGGCCAGAAGCGTCGCAGTGAGCGCAAGTTCTTTCCGGGGTATGTGCTGGTTGAGATGGATTTGGGTGATGAGTCGTGGCACCTGGTGAAAGAGACGCCTCGTGTAATGGGCTTTATTGGTGAAGATCCCAAAAAGCCAGGCCAGGTAGCGCCAATCACTGAGGCGGAAGCCAATACGATATTGCAGCGTATAGAAAGTGGCGATGCGCCCAAGCCCAAGACATTGTTTGAGCCGGGAGAAATGGTCCGTGTTGTTGATGGCCCCTTTAATGATTTTAATGGTGTTGTTGAAAAAGTGAATTACGAGAAGAGTCGTCTGCACGTGGCGGTGCTGATTTTTGGTCGTTCCACTCCTGTGGAGTTGGAGTTCGTCCAGGTAGAAAAAGCGTAATAGCGGGAATAAATGACCGGGATTTGATTTCCGGCCTGTTATTGCCTAAACCGGGGAGCCTGTGATCAGTTGAGAAGCTGGGAGGCGCTACTACCCATAGTGGAGAAGTACAATGGCAAAAAAAGTTGAAGCTTATATTAAGCTGCAAGTGCCTGCTGGTCAGGCTAATCCCAGTCCACCTGTTGGTCCAGCCCTGGGTCAGCATGGTGTCAATATCATGGAGTTCTGTAAGGCTTTCAATGCTGCGACGCAAGGCGTTGAGCCTGGCTTGCCAATTCCTGTTGTTATCAGTGTTTATGGCGATCGCAGTTTCACCTTTATTACCAAGACGCCGCCCGCTTCTGTGTTATTGAAGAAGGCTGCCAAGGTTAAGAAAGGTTCCGGAACACCTAATACAGATAAGGTTGGCAAAGTCACACGCGCGCAACTGGAAGAAATTGCGACCCAGAAAATGCCGGATTTGACCGCCGCTGATATGGACGCCGCTGTGCGTACAATCGCTGGTAGTGCCCGTGCTGCAGGTATTGAGACGGAGGGTGTGGTATGAGCAAGTTGAGTAAACGTCAAAAGGCGATTCGTGAAAAAGTTGAGCCGGGTAAGCTGTACCCTGTTGAAGAGGCTGTTTCATTATTGAAAGAAGTGTCTGCTGTTAAATTTATCGAAACAGTTGATGTCGCTGTTAATCTTGGCATTGATGCCAAAAAATCTGACCAGGTTGTTCGCGGTGCGACTACTTTACCTCATGGTAGTGGTAGCGAGGTTCGCGTAGCGGTCTTTACTTCCGGTGATAATGCGGAAAAGGCCAAAGCGGCAGGTGCAGACATTGTTGGTATGGAAGACTTGGCCGAGCAAGTTAAGGCCGGTGAATTGAATTTTGATGTGGTTATCGCCTCACCCGACGCCATGCGCGTGGTGGGTCAGTTAGGTACTATATTGGGTCCGCGTGGCCTGATGCCAAACCCCAAGACAGGCACGGTAACCCCTGATGTTGAGACGGCGGTTAAGAATGCCAAGGCCGGTCAGGTACGCTTCCGCATCGACAAGAACGGTATTATTCATGGTGCGATTGGCAAGGTGGCTTTTGAGGCAAGTGCCCTGAAAGAAAACCTGGAAGCCTTGCTTGCAGATTTACAAAAAGCCAAGCCGGCCGCGGCGAAGGGTGTGTATCTGAAGAAGATCACCCTGTCGACCACAATGGGCCCTGGTTTGGTATTGGATCAATCTTCTTTAGATTTATAAAGAAGAGGAAAGAACTTTGTGGTCTGTCGCTGTTGTTTATTAATCTTTGGGTTGATTGCAGTGTCTTCAGGTCGTCAAAGACCGCAGGTGTTATAGATTGTTCCCGGCTGCTTTGTTTTAGGGTATGTGAATAGTCTGGCTTAATGAAGGATATGTCTTTCTTGCATTGTGAAGAAAGGCAGAACAGAGCCTGCGCAGACGGTGAAACGTGTTCAACCCTGATTTTGTAGAGCCGATTTTTAGTTTTGCGAGTTTAAGGCGACAGGTGACCACCGAAACAACTTGTCGGGATAATCCTAAGGATTGTTTTCGGCATAAAATGAAACGATGAGTGTTTTAATGAGTAAGGCTCATCATATTTCTGGAGAAATAGTGTGGCAATAGGACTCGAAGACAAAAAAGCGATTGTCGCTGAAGTCCAGCAAGCTGCTCAAAGTGCATTATCAGCGGTAGTTGCCGACTCGCGCGGCGTGTCTGTTGTTGATATGACTGCACTGCGTAAAGAGGCTCGTGAAGCAGGCGTGTATATGCGCGTTGTTCGTAACACGTTGGCCCGGCGCGCTGTTGAAGGTACAGACTACGAGTGTCTTGTTGATACGTTCGTAGGTCCAACCTTGATTGCATTTTCTAACGAACACCCAGGTGCTGGAGCTCGCATCCTGAAGGCGTTCGCTAAAGATAATGAAAATCTTGAGTTGAAAGCTGCTGCCTTTGAAGGTGAGGTGACTGATATCGCCATGTTGGCAACTTTGCCAACATTTGACGAGGCAATCGCCAGACTGATGAGCGTGATGAAAGAAGCATCTGCTGGTAAGTTGGTTCGCACTCTTGCGGCCCTTCGCGACCAAAAAGAATCGGAAGCTGCGTAGCCCCTTCTGCTTGCTTAGGTAAGCAGAATTGGCTTGTTAGTTTTTATTGAATTTACCGAGTTTAGCTCTGGCCTCTGTAGAGATCGGGCAAGCTCAAAGAAATAGGAATTGAAACATGTCTTTATCTCAAGAAGATATCATCAATGCTGTTGCTGAAATGTCAGTTAAAGATGTAGTTGCGCTGATTGAAGCAATGGAAGAAAAATTTGGCGTTTCTGCTGCGGCGGCTGTAGCTGCTGGCCCTGCTGGCGATGCGGGTGCGGCTGCTGAAGAGCAGACTGAGTTTGATGTTGTACTGACTGCTATTGGTGACAAGAAAGTTAATGTCATCAAAGCTGTCCGTGCTATTACAGGCCTGGGTCTGAAAGAAGCCAAAGGTATGGTTGACGGTGCACCTTCAACGATTAAAGAAGGCACATCCAAAGACGATGCCGAAGAAACTAAAAAGCAGCTTGAAGAAGCTGGTGCAACCGCTGAGATTAAGTAAGCGAGTAGTTGAAGGGCGCCTCAAAAAGACTTTGTTGTTAAAGGTTTGAGCGGCGCCAGGCTGGCGGGTTAATCTTAAGGATTAATCCTGTCGGCCTTTTTCTGTTTTATAGGTTTTTTGTTCGAGAAGCTGGTGTCTCGAATGAAACAACCGACTTGTTTTATCGAGGTGCGCAGTTGATGGGCATTACTTTAAAGCGAGGAAAGACCTGATTTCAGGACTGTGATAACGAATCACAAAACGAATGCTGGGGAGCGCTAATGGCCTACTCGTATACAGAGAAAAAACGTATCCGCAAGGATTTCGGCAAGATGGCGCACGTTATGGACGTGCCTTACCTGCTTGCTATACAGCTGGATTCATACAAGAAGTTCACGCAGGAAGGTGTGGCTGGTGAAAATCGTGGTGAACACGGTTTACACGCCGCCTTCAAGTCTGTATTTCCTATTGTTAGTTACTCGGGCAGTGCTGCCCTTGAGTATGTAGATTACGCGCTGGGTAAGCCGGCTTTCGATGTGACTGAGTGTCAGTTGCGCGGCGTGACCTATGCTGTTCCATTGCGGGTGAGAGTTCGCCTGATTATTTATGATAGGGAATCAGCAAGCAAAACAATCAAGGATATTAAAGAGCAGGAAGTCTATATGGGCGAAATTCCGCTCATGACTGAGAATGGTACCTTTGTTATTAACGGTACCGAGCGTGTCATTGTTTCCCAGCTACACCGCTCTCCCGGTGTATTCTTTGATCACGACAAGGGTAAGACCCATTCGTCCGGAAAGTTACTGTATTCCGCGCGCGTGATTCCCTACCGTGGCTCCTGGCTGGATTTTGAGTTTGATCCAAAAGATATTGTTTACGCGCGTATCGATCGTCGTCGTAAATTGCCAGCGACAATTTTGTTGCGTGCACTGGGCTATAGCGCGGAAGCTATTCTGGATATGTTCTACGACATCAACGTTTTTAATGTTGATAAAAAGGGCAATTACAGCTTGGTGCTTATTCCTGAGCGCCTCCGTGGTGAGGTGGCAGCTTTTGATATTACGGTTAAAAATGAAGTGGTGGTTGAGCAGGGGCGTCGTATAACTGCTCGTCATATTCGTCAACTTGAAAAGAGTAAGTTGAAAAAGCTACAGGTACCGGCTGAGTATGTGCTGGGTCGTGCATTGGCTAAGGATATCGTCGATGAAAAAACCGGCGAAGTACTGTTTGAATGTAATGCTGAAATCACCGAAGAAATTTTAGAGCAATTTTCGGAAGCCGGTGTTACCACTATAGAAACCTTGTTTACCAATGAGTTGGATTGTGGCCCGTTTATCAGCGATACCTTGCGTATTGATCCTTCGAAAACGCAACTGGAAGCACTGGTTGAAATTTATCGAATGATGCGTCCTGGTGAGCCACCCACTAAAGAGTCTGCCGAAAACTTGTTCCAGAATCTGTTTTTTGCCCCGGAACGCTATGACCTGTCGACAGTAGGGCGGATGAAATTCAATCGTCGCCTGGGTCGCGACAGCATCGTGGGTGAGGGTGTCCTCAGCAAGGATGATGTCGTTGATGTGGTCAAAGCACTGGTAGATATTCGCAACGGTAAAGGTGTGGTTGATGATATTGATCATCTCGGTAACCGCCGTGTGCGCAGTGTGGGTGAAATGGCGGAGAATCAGTTCCGTGTTGGCTTGGTCCGGGTTGAGCGTGCAGTTAAAGAGCGCCTATCCATGGCTGAAAGCGAAGGTTTGATGCCGCAGGATATGATTAACGCCAAGCCAGTAGCGGCGGCAGTCAAAGAGTTTTTCGGTTCATCGCAGTTGTCGCAATTCATGGACCAGAATAACCCCTTATCCGAAATTACTCACAAGCGTCGTGTGTCGGCTCTGGGCCCAGGTGGTTTAACGCGTGAACGTGCTGGTTTTGAAGTGCGCGATGTACACCCGACGCACTACGGCCGGGTATGTCCTATTGAAACGCCGGAAGGGCCCAATATTGGCCTGATTAACTCTCTGGCGACTTATGCTCGTACCAATGAGTATGGTTTCCTGGAGAGTCCCTATCGCAAGGTAATTAACGGCAGGGCAACGGACGAGATTGAATTCCTGTCAGCGATTAACGAGGCCGAGTATGTGATTGCACAGGCTTCGGCAAAGCTGGATAAAAAGGATAAATTAATCGATGAGCTGGTAGCTGTTCGCCATATGAATGAATTCACGGTGAAGGTGCCAGCAGACGTTGAATATATGGATGTGTCACCCAAGCAGGTGGTTTCAGTGGCGGCATCGTTGATTCCATTTCTTGAGCACGATGATGCGAACCGTGCCTTGATGGGTTCAAACATGCAGCGCCAGGCGGTTCCTACACTTAGGGCCCAGAAGCCTCTGGTGGGCACCGGTATGGAGCGCTACGTTGCTTCTGACTCGGGTGTTTGTATTGTTGCCAGTCGTAGCGGTGTGGTCGATAGTGTTGATTCCGGTCGCATTGTTGTCCGTGTTACGGATGAAGAAGCTAAGGCGGGTCAGCCTCCGGTTGATATTTATAACCTGACTAAATACACCCGTTCTAACCAGAATACCTGTATCAACCAACGTACCATCGTTAAAGAGGGTGACCAGATTGTTCGCGGTGATATTTTGGCCGATGGTCCTTCTATTGATCTGGGTGAATTGGCACTGGGGCAGAATATGCGTATCGCATTTATGCCCTGGAATGGTTACAACTTCGAGGATTCTATTCTCGTTTCTGAGCGGGTAGTGAAAGAAGATCGTTTCACGACTATTCATATCCAGGAGCTGACCTGTATTGCCCGTGATACCAAACTGGGCAGTGAGGAAGTCACTGCTGATATTCCCAATGTCGGTGAAGGTGCTCTGGGTAAATTGGATGAATCCGGTATTGTTTATATCGGCGCCGAAGTAACTGCAGGCGATATTTTGGTCGGCAAGGTAACGCCCAAGGGTGAGGCCCAACTGACGCCGGAAGAAAAATTGCTGCGTGCTATCTTTGGTGAAAAAGCCTCAGATGTAAAAGATACTTCCTTGCGCGTGCCTTCCAGTGTGAAAGGTACGATTATTGACGTACAAGTCTTTACCCGCGATGGCCTTGAAAAAGATCAGCGCGCTCAGGAGATCGAAAAATCCCAGTTAGATCAGTTCCGCAAGGATCTTAACGAAGAGTATCGTATCGTTGAAGAGGCTACTTTTGCATTGTTGCGTAAAGCGTTACTGGCTAAGAAAGTGGTTAGTGGTGGGGCCAAGAAGGGTGCCGCTATTACCGACGAGCTACTGGGCGAGCTTGAGACAGATCAGTGGTTTAAACTGCGTGTTGCTGATGAGGTGATTAATAGTCAGCTGGATGCTGCTTCCGTTCAATTGGAAGAGCAGCGCAAGCTGCAGGAAGAGCGCTTTGAAGACAAGAGACGCAAGCTGCAAAGTGGCGATGACCTGGCGCCAGGTGTGTTGAAAATTGTTAAGGTTTACCTGGCTATTAAGCGCCGCATCCAGCCGGGAGATAAAATGGCTGGTCGTCACGGCAACAAGGGTGTTATCTCCGTCATTATGCCGATTGAAGATATGCCCTATGACGAAAATGGCGAGCCAATTGATATTGTTCTGAATCCATTGGGTGTGCCCTCGAGGATGAACGTTGGTCAGGTTCTTGAAACCCACCTCGGTCTTGCCGCTAAAGGTTTGGGTAATAAAATCGATACCATGCTTAAAGAGCAAAGAAAGGTAGCGGACGTTCGTAAATTTCTTGAGAAAATCTATAACGATGGCGAAGGGCAGAAGGAAGATCTTAAGTCTTTCACCGATGTAGAGCTTATCGAGATGGCGAGCAATCTTACCGATGGCGTGCCGATGGCAACCCAGGTGTTTGATGGCGCCAGTGAAGCTGAAGTTAAGAGTTTGTTAAGGCTGGCCGATTTACCTGATAGCGGCCAGATGACCTTATACGATGGTCGTAGCGGGGAGTCGTTTGATCGTCCAGTGACGGTAGGCTACATGTACATGTTGAAGTTGAACCACTTGGTCGACGACAAGATGCACGCGCGTTCCACGGGTTCTTATAGCCTGGTTACCCAGCAGCCGCTGGGTGGTAAGGCGCAGTTCGGTGGTCAGCGCTTCGGTGAGATGGAAGTGTGGGCGCTGGAAGCTTACGGTGCTGCTTATACCTTGCAGGAAATGCTAACGGTGAAGTCGGATGACGTTGCCGGACGTACCAAGATGTACAAAAACATCGTTGATGGTGACCAGCGCATGGAGCCTGGAATGCCTGAATCCTTTAACGTGTTGGTGAAGGAGATTCGCTCTCTGGGTATCGACATTGATTTGGAAACCGATTAACCATCAGCAAACGATTATGCTGGGGAGCAGTGCTCCCTTCATAGCGGAGGAAAGGCTTTGAAAGACTTATTAGATCTACTGAAGCAGGGACAAAACGACGAGTTTGATTCAATTCGGATTGGTCTGGCGTCCCCGGAATTGATTCGTTCATGGTCATTTGGCGAAGTCAAAAAACCTGAAACGATCAATTACCGTACCTTTAAACCTGAGCGCGATGGTTTATTCTGCGCCAAAATTTTTGGCCCGGTAAAAGACTATGAGTGTCTGTGTGGCAAATACAAGCGATTAAAGCATCGTGGTGTGATTTGCGAGAAGTGCGGCGTTGAAGTTGCGCTGGCTAAAGTGCGCAGGGATCGTATGGGGCATATTGAACTGGCCAGCCCGGTTGCCCATATCTGGTTTCTGAAATCATTGCCTAGTCGTATCGGTTTGCTACTTGATATGACTTTGCGCGACATCGAGCGGATTCTATATTTTGAATCTTATGTGGTAATTGATCCGGGTATGACCACCCTGGAAAAAGGCCAGATGCTGAACGATGAACAGTATTACGAAGCGATGGAAGAATTTGGTGACGAGTTTGTTGCCAAGATGGGTGCTGAAGCCGTCCAGCAGTTGATGATAGAAATTGATATCGAAGCTGAAGTGCTTACCCTGCGCGAAGAAATTCCAGCGACTAATTCTGAAACCAAAATCAAAAAACTATCCAAGCGCTTGAAGTTATTGGAGGCGTTACAGTCTTCGGGGAATAAGCCCGAATGGATGGTGTTGAAAGTGTTGCCAGTATTGCCACCGGATTTACGTCCCCTGGTGCCGCTGGATGGTGGTCGTTTTGCGACTTCCGACCTGAATGATTTATATCGACGCGTGATTAACCGTAATAACCGTTTGAAGCGCCTGTTAGACCTGAGTGCTCCGGATATTATCGTTCGCAACGAAAAGCGTATGCTGCAGGAGTCTGTTGACGCCTTGTTGGATAACGGTCGTCGTGGTCGGGCTATTACCGGTTCTAATAAGCGCCCATTGAAATCCCTGGCCGATATGATCAAGGGTAAGCAGGGTCGTTTCCGCCAGAACTTGCTGGGTAAGCGAGTTGATTACTCCGGTCGTTCCGTTATCGTAGTGGGTCCTGCCCTGCGACTGCATCAATGCGGACTGCCGAAGAAAATGGCACTGGAATTATTCAAGCCATTTATTTTTGGCAAGCTTGAGGCACGTGGTTTAGCGACTACGATCAAAGCCGCCAAGAAAATGGTAGAGCGTGAGCCGGCTGAAGTCTGGGATATCCTTGCTGAAGTGATTCGCGAGCATCCGATCATGCTGAACCGTGCGCCAACATTGCACCGCCTGGGTATCCAGGCCTTCGAGCCGGTATTGATTGAGGGTAAGGCGATTCAATTGCACCCGCTGGTGTGTGCGGCCTACAACGCTGACTTCGATGGTGACCAAATGGCGGTACACGTACCGCTGACGATAGAGGCGCAACTCGAAGCTCGTGCGCTGATGATGTCAACCAACAATATTTTGTCGCCGGCCAATGGTGAGCCGATCATCGTGCCGTCCCAGGATGTGGTATTGGGTCTCTACTGGATGACGCGCTCGCGCGTGAATGGTCTGGGCGAAGATATGATATTCGCCAATCCTGAAGAAGTTCATCGTGCCTACAATACCCGCACGGTTGATTTACAGGCGCGAATCAAATGTCGTCTGACACAAGTTATTATTGATGAAGAAACCGATGAGCGTGAAGAGCTGACTAGTATTGTTGATACTACGGTAGGTCGCGTACTGTTATGGCGTGTTGTGCCAAAGGGGCTTCCCTTTGAACTGGTGAATCAGCCGATGGTAAAAAAGGCGATCTCCCGTGTTCTCAATGAGTGTTACCGTAAGGTTGGTTTGAAGGCGACAGTTATTTTTGCCGATCAGTTAATGTATTCCGGTTTTGCTTACTCGACACGTTCCGGCGCATCGATTGGTATCAATGATTTCGTTATTCCTGATGAGAAGGCGGCCATTGTTGGCAACGCTGAAAACGAAGTGAAGGAAATTGAGAAGCAGTATGCTTCCGGTCTGGTAACCCAGGGTGAAAAATACAACAAGGTTATCGATATCTGGTCTCGTGCTAATGATCTGGTTTCCAAGGCAATGATGGATGGCCTGTCAAAAGAGATGGTGGTTAACAAAGAAGGCAAAGAAGAAGAGCAGGATTCTTTTAACTCTGTTTACATTTATGCCGATTCAGGAGCGCGGGGTTCCCCTGCACAGATTCGCCAGTTAGCGGGTATGCGTGGCTTGATGGCTAAGCCTGATGGCTCAATTATCGAAACGCCTATTGTTGCAAACTTCCGCGAAGGCCTGAGTATTCTACAGTACTTTATTTCAACCCACGGTGCCCGTAAAGGTCTAGCCGATACGGCGTTGAAAACAGCGAACTCAGGTTACCTGACGCGTCGACTGGTTGATGTGGCCCAGGATTTGGTAGTTACTCAGGAAGACTGTGCTACTGATCGGGGCGTATTGATGACGCCGGTTATCGAAGGTGGTGACATCATCGAAACACTGGGTGATCGCGTTCTGGGTCGTATTGTGTTGAATGATATTATTCGGCCGGGTACCGATGAGGTGGTTTTTTCCGCTGGCGTTATGCTGGATGAGAAGGATATTGTTGAGCTGGAGGCGATGGGTATTGATGAGATTCAGGTACGCTCGCCAATTACCTGTGAAACCCGTCATGGTTTATGTTCCGCCTGTTATGGTCGCGACCTGGCTCGCGGTCATGTGGTTAATGTGGGTGAGGCAGTGGGCGTTATTGCTGCCCAGTCAATCGGTGAGCCCGGTACCCAGTTAACCATGCGTACTTTCCACATTGGTGGGGCGGCATCGCGAGCGACTGCGGTTGATAGTATTCAGGTGAAACAGGGCGGTGAAGTGCGCTTGCATAACCTGAAACTGGCCGAGAAAGATGACGGTACCTGGGTGGCAGTTAGTCGCTCTGGTGAGATTGCGATTGCCGATGAAAACGGCCGTGAGCGCGAGCGTTATAAGCTGCCCTATGGTGCGGTAATCAAGGTAGCTGATAAGTCGAGTATTGAGGCCGGTGGCATTGCTGCGACCTGGGATCCACACACGCACCCGATTGTGACTGAAGTGGCCGGTAAGGTTAAGTTCAGTGGTATGGAAGAGGGGATTACCGTTAAGCGCCAGCAGGATGACCTGACCGGCCTGACATCAATTTCGGTAATCGATCCCGCTGAACGCCAGACCGCCGGTAAGGACATTCGTCCTGCGGTGACCCTGGTGGATAGCAAGGGTGACGAGCTGTGTCTGGCGGGTACTAATGTGCCTGCGCATTACTTCTTGCCGGCCAATGCCATTGTGGGTATTGAAGATGGTGCCGAGGTGAAAGTGGGTGATGTTATTGCGCGTATCCCGCAGGAGAGCTCAAAGACTCGTGATATTACCGGTGGTTTGCCTCGTGTTGCCGACTTGTTCGAAGCGCGTAAGCCGAAAGAGCCAGCTATTTTAGCGGAAATTTCCGGTACGGTGAGCTTCGGTAAGGAAACCAAGGGCAAGCGCCGACTGGTGATTACCCCAACGGATGGCTCCACTTATAAGGGCTCCGACCACTATGAATCACTGATTCCGAAGTGGCGTATTCTGACCGTGTTCGAAGGTGAGCATGTTGAGAAGGGTGAAATCGTCTCCGAAGGCCCCTTGAGCCCGCACGATATCCTGCGTCTTAAGGGTGTTGAGGCGTTGTCCAAATACATCACTAATGAGATTCAGGACGTCTACCGCCTGCAGGGCGTAAAAATTAACGATAAGCATGTTGAAGTTATCTGTCGCCAGATGATGCGCAAGGTTGATATCACCGGCTCCGGTGATACCAACCTGATCAAGGGTGAGCAGGTTGACTACCACCGTTTATTGGAAGAAAACGAGCGTATGGCGAAAGAAGAGGGCATTACTGCCAGCTTTGACCGTGTATTGCTTGGTATTACCAAGGCGTCACTGGCTACAGAGTCCTTTATCTCTGCCGCATCATTCCAGGAAACAACCCGCGTACTGACCGAGGCTGCGGTTACCGGTAAGCGTGATCATTTACGTGGTTTGAAGGAAAATGTCGTAGTGGGCAGGCTGATTCCTGCGGGAACGGGTCTGGCCTATCATGCGGAGCGCAAGCGTCGTAAAGAAGAGGAGCGGGCCAGGCGGGAAGCAACAGTCAGCGCCGCTGATATTGAGGCGGCTTTGAGCGAGGCATTGCAAGACGAGGGTTAGGGGATAACCGGTTTTTCTTACTAACCGGCCCCTGAAATCGACTTGACTATGGCGGAGGGCGTCTATAATATTCGCCCTCCGCTTTTTGGTGGAGAATTCTCGGCCTGATTATGGGTTTGAGGGTGTTTAAGGTCTTGCTTCCACTTGGGAGAAGGCATTTTTTAAATTGGAGTTTGTTTAATGGCAACGATCAACCAGTTGGTTCGTAAGCCGAGAAAACGTAAAGTTCAGAAAAGTGATGTTCCGGCATTGCAAGCCTGTCCGCAGCGTCGCGGTGTATGCACGCGTGTTTACACGACTACACCGAAGAAGCCTAATTCTGCATTGCGTAAAGTTTGTCGTGTTCGTCTCACCAATGGCTATGAAGTTTCTTCATACATTGGCGGTGAGGGTCACAACTTACAAGAGCACAGTGTAGTGTTGATTCGCGGTGGTCGGGTGAAAGATTTACCTGGTGTGCGTTACCACAATGTACGCGGTAGTTTGGATACCTCTGGCGTTGCTGATCGTAAGCAAGGTCGTTCCAAGTACGGTACCAAGCGTCCTAAGTAGCACATGACCAAAGTAAGTCCGGGGGCTGTGAGCTCCCATTGAATTAGTACGTTTTTGACGGTTAGAAAATACAGATTTACGAAAGTAAACATTTCAACCTTAGTAAGGCCAAACCTCTGCCACCCACATCCCCTGTTCTGGGGTATGGCGAAGTCGGTGTTTGGACAAACCTGAAGAGAAGGGATATATCATGCCAAGAAGAAGAGTTGTCGCCAAGCGCGAGATACTGCCGGATCCAAAATTCGGTAATCTCACATTGGCCAAGTTTATGAATATGGTGATGGTCAGCGGTAAAAAAGCTGTCGCCGAGCGGATTGTATACGGAGCCCTGGATATTGTTCAGGAGCGCCTTAGTAAAGATCCTATCGAAGCATTTAATGAAGCGCTGGACGCTATTGCGCCGATGGTTGAGGTTAAATCTCGCCGTGTCGGTGGTGCTACTTACCAGGTGCCGGTAGAAGTGCGTCCCTCGCGTCGCCATGCCCTGGCCATGCGCTGGTTGGTAGAGTACTCCCGTGGTCGTGGTGAAAAATCCATGCGTCAACGTTTGGCGGGTGAAATCATCGATGCGTCACAGGGCAAAGGCTCTGCGGTTAAAAAGCGTGAAGATGTTCACCGGATGGCAGAAGCCAACAAGGCCTTTTCGCACTACCGTTTCTAGTAGTGGTTTTAGGTTTCTGGTTGATTTTAGTCTCTTTCTAAGGAAAAGCTGTGGCACGTAAAACGCCTATTGCCCGATACCGGAATATTGGTATCTGTGCTCACGTAGACGCGGGTAAAACCACGACTACGGAGCGCGTGCTTTTTTACACCGGTCTTTCTCACAAGATTGGTGAGGTGCATGATGGCGCGGCCACTATGGACTGGATGGAGCAGGAGCAAGAACGCGGTATTACCATTACCTCGGCGGCCACGACTTGTTTTTGGTCGGGTATGCAGCAGCAGTTTGAGCAGCACCGGGTGAATATTATTGATACCCCGGGGCACGTTGACTTCACCATTGAGGTAGAGCGTTCGCTGCGGGTACTCGATGGTGCTGTGGTTGTATTGTGCGGATCTTCGGGTGTTCAGCCGCAGACTGAAACAGTATGGCGACAGGCAAATAAGTATGAAGTGCCTCGTCTGGTTTTTGTGAATAAAATGGATCGTGCCGGTGCCGATTTTCACAAGGTAGTTGATCAGCTGAGTGAGCGTCTGGGGGCTAATGCAGTGCCTCTGCAGATGACCATTGGTGCCGAAGAAGAGTTTAAGGGTGTTGTTGACCTGGTCAAGATGAAGGCCATCATCTGGAATGAAGATGATCAGGGTATGACCTTCAATTACGAAGATATCCCTGCCGATCTGCAAGCGCGCTGTAAGACTATGCGTGAATATATGGTGGAGGTCGCTGCTGAAGCCACTGACGAGTTGATGGAAAAATACCTGGAAGGCGGTGAACTTTCAGAAGAAGAGATTGTTGCCGGTATCCGTGCCCGCACCCTGGCCAATGAAATTGTCCCGGTACTGGGTGGTAGCGCCTTTAAGAACAAGGGCGTGCAGGCTATGCTGGATGCCGTTATTCAATACCTGCCCTCGCCGGAAGAAGTAAAAGCCATCGAGGGTACGCTGGATGATAAGGATGAAACGCTGGCCAGTCGTGAGGCGGATGATGAAGCGCCGTTCTCCGCATTGGCCTTTAAGATTGCCACTGATCCCTTTGTCGGCACGCTGACATTTTTCAGGGTTTACTCCGGTACGTTGACCAGTGGTACGGCGGTTTATAATTCGGTTAAGCAGAAGAAAGAGCGCGTGGGTCGTATGGTGCAAATGCACTCTAATGACCGACAGGAAATTAAAGAAGTGCGGGCAGGCGATATTGCGGCGGCTATTGGCCTCAAGGATGTTACTACCGGTGATACCCTGTGCGATATCGATCAGGTGATTGTACTGGAGCGAATGGAGTTCCCTGAGCCGGTTATTTCGGTAGCGGTTGAACCGCGCTCCAGGCCCGACCAGGAAAAGATGGGCGTCGCCCTGGGTAAGCTGGCCCAGGAAGATCCTTCGTTTCGGGTCAGGACCGACGAGGAAACAGGCCAGACGATTATCTCTGGAATGGGTGAATTGCACCTCGACATCCTGGTTGATCGCATGCGCCGTGAATTTAGTGTTGAGGCGAACATAGGCAAGCCTCAAGTCGCTTACCGGGAAGCGATTTCCAATATATGTGACATTGAGGGTAAGTTTGTTCGTCAATCCGGTGGTCGCGGTCAGTACGGCCATGTCTGGATTAAGTTTGAGCCCGGTGAGGATGCCAATGCAGAGGGTTTGGAATTTGTTAATGAAATTGCCGGGGGCGCGGTTCCGCGTGAATACATTCCGGCAATTGAAAAAGGCATTGCAGAACAAATGCAAAATGGTGTGCTGGCGGGTTATCCACTGTTAGGCCTGAAAGCAACACTGTATGATGGATCTTTCCATGATGTGGATTCGAATGAGATGGCCTTTAAGGTTGCAGCCTCTATGGCAACCAAGAAGCTTGCTCAGCAAGGTGGCGCACAGCTGCTGGAACCGATCATGAAAGTAGAGGTGGTAACCCCTGAAGAAAATATGGGTGACGTAGTGGGTGATTTGAACCGGCGTCGCGGTATGATTTTAGGTATGGGCGACAATGCCATGGGCAAAGTCGTTGATGCTGAGGTGCCACTGGGTGAAATGTTTGGTTATGCGACTGATTTGCGCAGTGCAACTCAAGGTCGTGCCACTTTCACCATGGAGTTTGAGAAATATTCTCCGGCACCAAAAAATGTTGCGGATGAAATTGTCGCAAAAAATGGTGGGAGTCACTGAGTAATTCTATAGCCTCCCTGGCTTGGGGCGCTATAGAATTACTCAGCTCCCGTGGTTAACTTTCTTTAAACAATTGACGAGGTAATTAGCTGTGGCTAAGGAAAAATTTGAACGCACCAAACCACACGTCAACGTTGGTACTATCGGACACGTTGACCATGGTAAAACTACATTAACAGCGGCGCTGACACGGGTAGCTGCTGAAGCGTCTGGCGGTGAAGCGGTTGATTTCGCTAACATCGATAACGCCCCGGAAGAGCGGGAGCGCGGTATTACGATTGCGACTTCGCACGTTGAATATGACACGGCCGCGCGTCACTACGCCCATGTAGACTGCCCGGGACACGCCGATTATGTTAAAAACATGATTACCGGTGCTGCGCAGATGGACGGCGCGATCCTGGTATGTGGCGCGACTGACGGCCCTATGCCGCAGACCCGTGAGCACATTCTGCTGTCACGCCAGGTTGGCGTGCCTTATGTTGTGGTGTTCCTGAA
>JAUXFT010000203.1 GCA_030622755.1 Aestuariirhabdus sp.
GGTCGAATCGCTCGATCCTGCAACTCCTCCGGTGTAGAGCCTGACATTGAAATCAGACGATCAGAATCCAGCATATATCCCCCTAATATCTGGCTGCACAGTCCCCCTTTCCAAAGGCATCCCCGGCACCCGTTACTTTACACGGCATTACACGATTATTGAGGTAATTGTTGAGGTAATTTTTCAGGTAATCCATCAAGCGCTCCACCAAACAATCCATCAAGCGCTTGATCAAGTAATCCACTTTGCAATCCATTATCCGATCCGTGATTTAACCCTTCACCGGACCACGGCTAAAGCTGAACCTACCCCAGCCCTTTTAAAGAAAGCCGAATTAGCTCTTCACTTGATAAACCCTCAGCATTGACTCTAGAAATTGCGCGACTGGCTTCAGCCGGTTTGTAACCCAAAGATACCAAAGCACTGACAGCATCATGAGTCACATCATGATGATCACTATCAGCAACAACTGAACCAGGAACTACACCTGGCAAGACAGCAAAAGCATCTCCCAATGCATCTAACTTATCCCTCATTTCAACGATCAGGCGTTCCGCAGTTTTTTTGCCAACGCCCGGCAATTTAACCAAACTGGCACTATCGTTATCATGGATACAGCGAACAAACGCCGCGCCCTCTATACCGGAAAGAATCGTCAACGCCAATTTAGGACCAACGCCATTCACTTTTATCAAGGTCCGGAACAGTTCTCGCTCCTGACGATCTACGAAACCATATAACAACTGCGCATCTTCTCGCACTACATAGTGAGTGTACAAAGACAGCTCCTGCCCCACTTCCGGCAAACGGTAAAACACAGTCATTGGCGCATCGACCTCATAACCAATTCCAGCAACTTCAAGCAATAAGTGGGGCGGCTGCTTTTCGAGCAACACTCCACGAAGGTGGCCAATCATTATTGTTAATCGCTCCTGAACGCTGATCTGAAAAATTTGTTATTACGTAGCTGATTTACCGGCGCCTGATTAGTACGTGGCATGCATTCCTTCTACTGAAACTTCCACTAAACCTGGCGATTTAATTGCTCTATTAGCGAAGCCTGCGACGAGCCACCCTGGTCACTCCCGCCATACTCACCAGACTCTGCCGGGTATGCGCATGACAAAGCGCTACCGCCAGGGCATCCGCCGCATCGGCCTGAGGCTTTGCGTCAAGCCTCAAAATCGACTGCACCATATGCTGAACCTGGCTTTTATCCGCACCCCCGTTGCCCACTACTGACTGTTTGACTTGTCGCGCCGAGTATTCTGACACTTCCAACCCCTGACTAACCGCAGCGACAATAGCCGCTCCTCGCGCCTGCCCCAGCTTGAGAGCAGAATCCGCATTGCGGGACATAAACACCTGTTCAATCCCAACCGTCTGGGGGGAATAGAGTTCTATCACCTGATTAATTCCGGCAAACACCTGATGCAGGCGCTCTGGAAGGCTATCACCCTTGGTTCTAATACACCCACTAGCGACATATTCGCTGTTGGCACCCACCTGATTAATCACCCCATAACCAGTAATTCTGGAACCTGGATCTATGCCAAGTATCAGTGTCATCGGTAACACAACCCCTTAGTGCAGATACGCTTTATACTGTACACATATACACTAGATTGTGAAAGCAAGACCACACTTGAATCGTTGCTGCGACACAGCCATACAACGCCGTAACCGAACGTTATACAGGGTTACAAAACTGCTATGTTAAGGCCTGCTTTTTCCCCATATGCTGACCACCCACAAACTCTCCGGCAGCCATATGAGCGAGCGCCTAGCCATTATGTTGAAAATTCTGCTTATCACATCAGGTCTATTCCTTGTGCTACTGGCAACCAACTTATACCTGTAACCGTACTTGCAGCGAGATACCTGCAACTTTTTTCAGCACAAAGCTTCACAATACAAAATTTCACAATACAAAGCTTCACAACAAAAAGGGCGCCAGGCGCCCTTTTTGTTTCTCCAAATACCCGACCAAATTGATTATTCCAGTTCAGCGAGAACCGAATCTGGAATTTCAGCGTTGGTATAGACATTTTGCACATCATCCAGATCCTCAAGATGATCAATTAACGCCAATACTTTTTCTGCATTTTTTTTATCAAGTTCGACCTTGATAGCCGCAACCATTGAGACTTCACCACCCGCCGGCGACAATCCAGCTTGCCCCAGAACATCCTTTACCAGACTGAATTCCGTCCAATCTGTTATTACTTCAATCGAACCGTCATCGTGAGTAACCACGTCCTCAGCCCCGGCTTCTAATGCCGCGTCCATAACCTGCTCCTCATCGACTCCAGACTCAAAAAATAACTGCCCCTTGCGGTCAAACAGATAAGCAACCGAGCCATCAGTACCCAAATTTCCACCGCGTTTGGAAAAAGCGTGACGCACTTCGGCAACGGTGCGATTGCGGTTATCCGTCATCACCTCTACCAAAACCGCCACGCCAGAGCTGCCGTACCCCTCGTACACCAGCTCTTCTACATTATCAGCATCATTAGTACCCGCGCCTCGTGCGATCGCGCGATCGATAGTGTCACGAGTCATATTGGCGGTTAACGCTTTATCAACGGTTGCTCGTAAGCGAGGATTATCTTCGGGATTCGGGCCACCCTGCTTGGCAGCCACGCTAAGCTCACGAATTATTTTGGTGAAGACTTTGCCCCGCTTGGCATCTTGCGCTGCCTTGCGATGCTTGATATTCGCCCACTTGCTGTGACCTGCCATCAACCCCTCCAAAAACACGAATACATCAAACCTGTGATATATACGCACATTTTGTTAACAACTTCATATCTCGTAGCCAGATAACAACAGGAAAAGCACCGATAGTATGACTACCCAAAAGTGCACACCTACCGGCTATTACTCTGCAGCTTTCTCTACCTTGCGCAGCTTTATGTGCAGGTCACGTAGCTGGGCATTACCCACCTCACCCGGAGCCGCCGTCAATACACAAGCGGCACTCTGGGTTTTAGGGAATGCAATGACTTCACGGATAGACTGGGTACCGGTCATCAGCATGACCAGACGATCAAGCCCGAACGCCAAACCACCGTGCGGAGGACAGCCAAACTGCAGGGCATCGAGCAAGAAGCCGAACTTTTCACGCGCCTCCTCATCACTGATACCCAGCACCTTGAATACTGTCTCTTGCATGGCCTGATCATGAATACGCACAGAACCACCACCAAGCTCACAACCGTTAAGCACCATATCGTAGGCACGAGACAGCGCTTGCTCCGGGTTCTCTACAAGCTCTTCAGGACTACAGGAAGGCGCAGTGAACGGGTGATGCAGGGAGGTTAATCCACCCTTGTCATCCTCCTCAAACATTGGGAAATCAACCACCCACAGAGGAGCCCACTGACAGGTATAGAGATCAAGATCTTCACCCAACTTCAAACGTAAATGACCCAATGACTCATTGACGATTTTCGCCTGATCCGCACCGAAGAAAACAATATCACCGTTAGCAGCCCCGACACGCTCCATCAGCTCCATCACAACATCTGCCGGCATGAATTTGATAATAGGAGACTGTAGCCCTTCTATGCCTTTCTCTATCTCATTCACCTTAATCCAGGCGAGACCGCGAGCACCATAGATACTAATATACTTGGTATAATCATCTATCTGCTTACGACTTAACCTGGCGCCGCCCTTAACCATCAGGGCAGCGACACGGCCTTTGGGATCGTTTGCCGGGCCATTGAACACCTTAAAATCAACTTTTTGCATCAAATCGTCAACATCAATCAGCTCAAGCGGAATTCGAAGATCCGGCTTATCACTACCGTAGCGCCGCATCGCCTCTGCATAAGGCATACGCGGAAAATCACCCAATTCAACATCGAGTAAATTACTAAACAACTGTGAAATCATCTTCTCAGTCATTCCCATAATACCCTCCTCATCCATAAATGAGGTTTCGATATCGATCTGGGTGAACTCTGGCTGACGATCCGCACGCAGATCCTCGTCACGGAAACATTTAGCAATCTGGTAGTAACGATCAAAACCGGACACCATCAACAACTGCTTAAACAGCTGTGGAGATTGCGGCAATGCAAAAAAGTTGTTCGCATGAGTACGACTCGGCACCAGATAATCCCGAGCGCCTTCAGGAGTGGCACGCGTCAAAATCGGGGTTTCGATATCCAGAAAATCGTTACTATCGAGATAGTGACGAATTGCAGAGGTGATTTTAGAACGAAAGCGCAGCTTCTCCTGCATCTCAGGGCGACGCAGGTCGATATAACGATACTTGAGACGAACATCTTCACCTACGCTCTGGTGTTCATCCAACTGAAAAGGAGGCGTAGCGGAACTGTTCAGAATAACCAGCTCCTTACCCAGCACTTCAATTTCGCCAGTTCCCATTTCCGGGTTAACGGTTCCTTCGGGGCGTGCACGTACGAAACCCTTTACCTGCACTACGTACTCATTACGTACTTTATCAGCCAGCTCAAAGTGCTTGCCGGTATCCGGATCGAACACTACCTGAGCAATACCATCGCGATCACGCAGATCAAGGAAAATCACACCACCATGGTCACGGCGACGATGCACCCAACCACACAAAGTAACTTCCTGACCGATGTGTGAACTTCTGAGTTCGCCACAATACTGGCTACGCATAATGTCTTCCTATAAATCCGCTAAAAACTAATTGGGTTTAATCCGGGTGGGGCTAACCCTTAACGTCCAGCCCATAACTTCCAGACAATTATCACTCTTACATGCACCTATACGCTGACTACTAACTACTAACTACTATTAAAAATGGGTGAGCGTATGAATGAAATCAAAATTTACTCACCACCACTGCCACTCGCCTTACTTTTCGCCTTACTTGCCGCCTTACTTGACCCGGCAGCATCATTTCCTGCCAAATTCTTTTTGTTGCCTGTTTTAAAATCGGTTTCATACCAACCATTGCCAGACAAGCGAAAGCCGGGAGCTGAAATCTGCTTACTCAAGGCCTCCGCATCACAATGAGGGCAGCACGTTAAAGGCGCGTCGCTAAGTTTCTGTATGGCTTCATGATTTTGGCCACAGGCCGCACACTGATATTCATAAATAGGCATAATTCTAACCGCAAGCTCTTCTCAACAATTATAAACCGGGTGCGTTTACCAAACTCGTGACAGAATGCAGGCGTTCAATTCCCACAACTGCAGATTGGCAAACCTTCTAGCCGAGACAAGCAAAGCTTGGCGCCGGCACACAAAACGCGGGATTATACCCCTATACCGGGGGTTATTGTCAGCCCTTGTTATGAGATAGAGTCAATAATTGAGCAAAAAAAGCGGTTGAGAACATACCGGTATCATTACAGAACCAGATTGCACTTATTATCCGAAACCGCCATTCATTTCTGCCCTATGTTAAAAAAAGTTAAAGGAAAAAGTTAAAGAAAAAGTTAAAGAAAAAGTTAAAGAAGAACAAAAAGTCACCATAAATCACCCATCACCCATCACCCATCCCTCATCACCCATCCCTCATCCCTCATCAC
>JAUXFT010000105.1 GCA_030622755.1 Aestuariirhabdus sp.
ACCTATAGAAGTATTCATATCTTGCGCCAAAAGTGCTCTCATATTGCTGATATGAGGCGCCATTTTAGGAAGCTGAGCAACGATGGTCATATCCGCATTTCCGATACACCACCCCTTGGCTGCAAGCAAACGAACAACATGCCGCAATAAATTACGACTATCTTCTCCCGCATATTGGCTATCTGTATCCGGGAAGTGCTGGCCTATATCACCCAAAGCTGCTGCGCCTAGCAGGGCATCACATAACGCATGAATCAATACATCTCCATCCGAATGTGCCACCAGCCCCTGGGCATGAGCGATAGCGGTACCGCCGATTATTACCTTATCCCCGTCACCGAAGCGGTGCACATCAAAGCCATGGCCAATTCTCACGCTATTCTCCTGAAGCCTGGGGTGTAACAACCGCATCATTGTTCTGCTGCTGAATATAAAATTCGGCCAAGGGGAGGTCTTGCGGACGAGTCACTTTAATATTATCTGCAGCCCCTTCGACCATCAGGGGAAGATACCCTGCCATCTCCATGGCCTGAGCTTCATCGGTAACTACTAACCCATTCTGAAAAACAGCACTTAACGCATCATGAAGCATACCCAAACGAAACATCTGGGGAGTATAGGCATGCCACAGCAACTCTCTCGGCACACTATGCTCCACCCTTCCATCCGGGCTTGTGCGTTTCATCGTGTCGTGAACTGGCGCCCCAAGCAAGCCTCCAACCGGATGGCCTTGCAACCTATTGATCAAATTTTCAATATCGCTGATCCGTACACAGGGTCTGGCAACATCATGCACCAAAACCCAATCATCGGGGTCTGCGATCTTCATCAGCTCATGCAGCGCGTTAAATACTGAATGACAACGCTCCTCTCCACCTTTTACCAATCGGACAGCCGGATGTTTTAGTTCAACTATTTGCGTATAAAAAACATCATCAGACGCCACGGCAACAAAAACTTTACTAAAAGCTTCAAAACCACACAAGCGCCCTACGGTGTGGCTTATCAGAGGTTTATCCAGCAAGCTCAGGTATTGTTTCGGGGTAGTGCTTCCCATGCGAGATCCAACGCCTGCAGCTGGAACCACTGCGTAATAGGAAGGGCCGGAGTTGAAATCTGTAGTCACGGTAATTACTGTATCCAATATAGGGCAATAGAACGCTTTAATTTTCGGGGGTTAAGTAAAACTGTTCACCCTCTTTGATCATTCCAAGATCATTCCGGGCTCTTTCCTCAAGGGTCTCCATCCCTTGTTGTAACTCCACAACTTCCGCCTCCAGCACATTATTACGCTGCTCAAGCCGGCGATTTTCAGACTGTTGTTGCTCTATTAACCGTTCTGTCTGTCGCAACTCACTTACTCCGCCTTCACCAAACCAGAGGCGGTACTGCAACAGCAGCAAAATAAACGCAAGAATGACGATTAATACTTTCAACACTGATACTCAAATTCCTAGTGCGAACAAGGTAACGATCAAAGTTACACGTAAAGCTAGATTCAAGGGTGACAATAAAATTGTCGTGAAACTGTCTGCTGGACAACGAACCGTTGCATACAATGCCAACCCTAACAGGGTCCCCATCCAGACACAAAAAAGGGATCACTGTGATCCCTTTTTTATCAACCAAACGCTTGAATTAGCTTTTAAATTCAGCACGACCACGATAAGGGGCCATACTATCAAGCTGCTCTTCGATGCGTAATAGCTGGTTGTATTTGGCCACACGATCGGAACGGCACAGAGACCCGGTTTTAATCTGCCCTGCAGCAGTACCAACGGCAAGATCAGCGATCGTTGAATCTTCAGTTTCACCACTGCGATGAGAAATAATCGCAGTGTAACCGGCATCTTTGGCCATGGAGATGGCATCAAGCGTTTCCGACAGCGATCCGATCTGGTTAAACTTGATCAGGATAGAGTTGGCAATATTCTTATCAATACCTTCCTGCAAAATTTTAGTATTGGTAACAAACAGATCATCGCCGACCAACTGGATTTTATCTCCCAGCTTTTCCGTCAAGATTTTCCAGCCATCCCAATCTGACTCATCGAGACCATCCTCGATGGAAATAATCGGATAGCGCGAAGCAAGCCCGGCAAGGTAATCCGCGAATCCGCTGGCATCGAATTTTTCACCTTCGCCAGCCAGATCATATTTGCCTTCTTTATAAAACTCAGAGGCAGCGCAATCCAAGGCTAAAGTAACGTCTTCTCCCAGGGTATAGCCTGCAGCACTGACTGCTTCAGCAATCACTTCCAGTGCAGATTCGTTAGAGGGCAAGTCTGGTGCAAAGCCGCCTTCATCACCAACCGCTGTGCTCAGGCCGCGCTGTTGCAATACTTTTTTCAGGCTATGGAAAATTTCGACTCCGACGCGCAATGCTTCGGCGAAGCTTCCTGCGCTTACCGGCTGAATCATGAACTCCTGAATATCAACATTATTGTCGGCATGCTCACCACCATTAATAATATTCATCATGGGCACCGGCATGCTGTATTGCCCAGGAGTACCGTTGAGGTCAGCTATATGCTGAAAAAGAGGAATGCCTTTCTCTTGCGCCGCCGCTTTCGCTGCCGCAAGAGAGACCGCCAAAATAGCATTGGCACCCAATACTTCTTTATTCTCGGTACCATCAAGTTCAATCATCAGGTTATCAAGAGTACGCTGATCGGTAGCATCCTTACCCAATAAGACTTCACGAATACTCGTGTTGATTCCCTCTACAGCCTTACGAACACCCTTACCCAGATACCGGGATTTATCGCCATCACGCAACTCCAGAGCTTCACGAGAGCCGGTTGAAGCTCCAGATGGCGCGCAAGCGCGTCCCAAAATACCGGAAGCCAGAATCACGTCTGCTTCAACGGTCGGGTTGCCTCGCGAGTCCAACACTTCTCGTGCCTTGATATCGACAATTGCTGCCATCTCTTACTCTCTCCAATCTATTGGGTTATTCAAAATGCTGTTTAAAAAATACTGATATAAAGCTTCATAATCTCAGCCACTGGGTTTCAATTACTGATTTACAATAGGTTCCAGGCTCTTGGTCAGCTCATCCACCGCTTTCATTTGCTTTAAAAATGGCTCGAGCTGGTCCAAACGCAATGCACAGGGTCCATCACACCTGGCTTTATCAGGGTCTGGATGCGCTTCAAGAAACAAACCGGCAAGCCCCTGAGTCATTCCGGCACGACCCAGATTAGCGACCTGCGCTCGACGACCTCCGGCACTATCACTTCTCCCACCCGGCATTTGCAGAGAGTGGGTAACATCAAAAACGACCGGATAGCCAAACTCTTTCATGATTCCAAAGCCCAGCATATCGACTACCAGATTGTTATAACCAAAGCTTGAGCCACGCTCGCATAGCATCAACTGGTCATTTCCTGCTTCCTCACACTTACTCAGAATATGCTTCATTTCTTGAGGCGCCAGAAACTGGGCTTTTTTAATATTGATGACCGCACCGGTTTTGGCCATCGCAATAACCAGATCAGTTTGACGAGACAAAAAGGCTGGTAGCTGAATGATATCGGCGATTTCGGCTACTGGCTGACATTGCTCAGGTTCATGGACATCAGTAATGATCGGGACGTTAAACTGTTTTTTAACCTCTTCGAGGATACGAATGCCCTCCTCCAGACCTGGACCTCTAAAAGAGTTTATAGAAGAACGATTTGCCTTATCGAAAGATGCCTTGAATACATAAGGAATACCCAACTTAGTAGTAACGTTGACATAGGCCTCTGCGACTTGCATCGCCAGATCACGGGACTCCAGCACATTCATGCCACCCAGCAATGTAAAGGGCAGCTCGTTAGAGATATCCACTTCACCCACCCGAATCACTTTTTGGGTTATCTCACCGTTCATGACGCATCCTCCTGTGTTGCTTGATAATCAAGCGCAGCACTTACAAACCCGCTAAACAGTCCATGTCCGTCACGAGGAGTAGAGGTAAACTCCGGGTGGAACTGACAAGCGACATACCAGGGATGATCTGCCACCTCTATTATTTCTACCAGGGTACCATCTTCAGAACGACCAGCGATGACTAAACCTGCCTTTTCCAACGCGTCAACGTAATTGTTATTCACTTCATAACGATGACGATGACGCTCTGAAATAACATCACGACCATACGCCTCGTGAGTTCGGGTTCCCTGTGTCACCAGGCATTGCTGAGCACCCAAACGCATAGTGCCACCCAGATCGGAATTATCCGCACGCTGCTCAACATCTCCTTCAGCGGTCGTCCACTCAGTGATCAGACCGATCACCGGGTGAGTAGCATCTTTAATAAATTCAGTACTGTTGGCTCCTTCGAGGCCTGCCATGTGACGAGCATATTCAATCACTGCAACCTGCATCCCCAAACAGATTCCAAGATAGGGAACCTTATTTTCCCGGGCATAGCGGGCAGCCATAATTTTGCCCTCTACACCACGATGACCAAAGCCACCTGGAACAAGTATTGCGTCAACTCCTTCCAGAACAGAGGTACCATCCTGCTCGAGCCGTTCAGAATCTATATACTTAAGTTTCACCCTGGTCCGGGTCTTAATACCCGCGTGTTTCATTGCTTCAATCAATGACTTATAGGCGTCAAGTAACTCCATATACTTACCCACCATAGCCACAGTCACGTGATGGTCGGGATTCAATTCAGCCTCAAGTACTGCGTCCCACTCGCTCAGATCGGCTTCCTTACAATCCAGGTGGAAACGCTTTACAACAAGAGAATCAAGCCCTTGCTCGTGCAGTATATTCGGAATTCGATAAATCGTATCTGCATCTTCAAGGGAAATAACCGCCTTCTCTTCAACGTTGGTAAACAGAGAGATTTTGCGGCGCGAAGAGCGATCGATGTGGTGATCTGAACGGCACACCAGAATATCAGGCTGCAAGCCGATAGACCTGAGCTCCTTTACGGAATGCTGAGTCGGTTTGGTTTTAGTTTCACCGGCAGTCGCGATATAGGGCACGAGGGTCAAGTGCATCAACATAGCCCGGTTATATCCGAGCTCCACTTTCAGTTGACGAACCGCTTCGAGAAAGGGTTGAGATTCAATGTCACCAACCGTGCCACCGATCTCGACCAGAGCCACATCAGCATCACCAGCCCCCTTGATAACCCGACGTTTGATTTCGTCGGTGATATGGGGGATCACCTGTACGGTTCCACCCAGATAGTCACCTCGACGCTCTTTACGCAATACGTCTTCGTACACTCTACCGGTTGTAAAGTTATTACCCTGCTTCATCGTTGTGCGAATAAATCGCTCATAATGGCCAAGGTCAAGGTCGGTTTCAGCGCCATCTTCGGTAACAAAGACTTCACCATGCTGAAAGGGGCTCATAGTGCCCGGGTCAACATTGATATAGGGGTCAAGCTTTAACATAGTCACTTTAAGACCACGCGCTTCGAGGATAGCTGCCAGAGAAGCAGCGGCTATGCCTTTTCCCAATGAAGAAACAACACCACCGGTGACGAAAATATAGTGCGTCATGTAAAACCCGTTGAATAGCTAGTTAGCGGCCAGGTGCCGCAGTATCGGAGGGAGACGTGAATTCATCTCGAGATGGGGTTGCAGGATACCAGAACGTGTTAGCTAGCTCAATGCGTTACAACCGAATTAGGCGGCCGCCAGGAAAGCCTCAACCCAGCCTGTCCCTCTTCAGCCACATAGCCTTCAGCTATCCACAAATCCGGCGCGGCGACCAACCTGCCGGCACTGACAAGCAAAGGAATACGATCTCTTAACCAGGGTGGAAGTCGGTGCTCTTGCATGATTTTTTTCAGGCTTTTACTGCCCTCTCGACCCGTTAAACGAATACGTTGAGAAGGGTCCAGATATTGGCGATAACTAATCGACAGGTCTGGCAAATCGGCACGTATACAACCTGCACCGTCACACGAATGCTCAATGAAAAGACTTCCATTGCTCTTGAGCTCCTGACTACCACTTTCAGAGTCAAGTGCTTCCAACTGAACGGGCTCTTTAATAGCCTGCATCACTACTAGATATTGCTGGTAACGGCGCATTTCCCAGCCATTCCAGCAAACCAGTGGATTAGCATCTTCACGGCTCCCAATAAGACTCAAAATTTCTTCAAGAACCGCCTCACCAGGAACCGTTACCCCTGAACGACGCAACCAGTAGCGCAATAGATTTCTTTGCCGTGCGTCACTCAGCCCTAAGGATTCAGGCAACCATAAAGCCTTATAGTGTGAGATCCAATACGATACATCCGAAGATGTTGTTTGACACATCTTTAAATCTTCCGCAGCCAACTCATCCAGCAAAACGGCATCTTCTGCCATCCGCTCTGCCTGCTTTATCAAACGGGCATCTACATGCGGCCAACGCTCTCGCAGAATCGGCAAAACCTGATTCCGCAGAAAATTTCGATCAAACCGTGGAGATAGATTACTTTCATCCTCTACCCAGGATAACTGGTTCGCATCGGCATAGTTCTGAATTTGTTCTCGAGAAAAGGGAAGTAACGGACGGGTCAGCATACTATCGCCCAGGTTTCGGAAACCGGGCATTCCACCCAAACCTCGAGCACCGGAACCGCGTATCATTCGATACAGCACGGTTTCAACCTGATCCTGGCGGTGATGCGCAAAAACAACGCAGCTAGCGCTATCACTATGCATTTCCAGAACAGAATATCTTAAATTTCGTGCAGCCTCTTCCAGCCCACCGGTGCAATTACTAAGATCAATGGCCACGCTTTGCAGGGGAACCTTCCATTCGCCACAAAGATCACTACAGTGTTGCTGCCAAGACATTGCATTAGGGCTCAACTGATGGTTCACATGCACAGCCTGCAAACTGCTCAGGAAGCCCTCATCACGCAATTTCACCAATAGAGCAAGCAACACTACAGAATCCAAACCACCACTTAGAGCAACGATAAAACGTTTCGCACGTAGCGGCTCAAGAGCGGCTTTTAACGCATGATGGTTCAAGACGAGAGACATGGAGATGATAGCCAGCTAATTAGTAACTGGCTATCATAACAGATGGAGACACAAAACAGAGGCACTACAAGCTTTCAAGAAGTTAACCCGAACAGCTCATCCCATCAGGCAGTGCCGTAAGAGAGCAACCGCTCGTGACGGCGCTCTATAAGAGCTTCGTTTGACAACCCTGTGAGGTGATCCAGTTGAGCAATCAGGGCTTCCTTAAGACGAGATGCGGTAAGTCCCATATCACGATGCGCTCCTCCCAGAGGCTCAGCAATCAACTGATCAACCAGTTTTAACTCATGCAACCGCTCAGCCGTTATACCCATGGCCTCAGCTGCATCGGAAGCATGCGCAGCACTGCGCCACAAGATCGAAGCACAGCCTTCCGGAGAGATTACCGAATACGTTGAATACTGCATCATGTTCAAGTGATCACACACACCAATAGCCAAAGCGCCGCCTGATCCCCCCTCACCGATGACTGTGGCAATAATAGGAGTTTTCAAGCGAGACATAACTGCCAGATTATAAGCAATCGCTTCACTCTGACCACGTTTTTCCGCATCAATACCCGGATAGGCTCCAGGAGTATCAATGAAGGTTAAAATAGGCATTTTAAAACGTTCAGCCATCTCCATAAGACGACACGCTTTACGGTAGCCTTCGGGGCGCGGCATACCAAAATTACGACGGACCTTCTCCCTCACATCTCGCCCCTTTTGATGACCAATCACCATTACAGGTTTATCATCAAGGCGTGCGATACCACCAATCATTGCCTTATCATCACCAAAATGACGATCACCATGTAATTCGTCGAAGTCAGTAAACATCAAATTAATGTAATCCAGCGTATAAGGGCGCTTGGGATGTCGCGCTATCTGCGCAATTTGCCAGGAGCTAAGATCCTGAAAAATTGATTCCGTCAACGACAGGCTCTTGTCTTGCAGGCGCTGAATTTCATCATTGATGTTCAGCTTATTATCGTTGCCCACCAGCCTGAGCTCTTCAATCTTTGCCTGCAGATCTGCGATGGGTTGTTCAAAATCAAGGTAATTCGGGTTCATAACATTCCGCTTCCCACTGCTCGCTAATACCGGCAGTCGAGTTCAAAATTGTATCAAAAGTGTTGCTCACCTTACGTGATTCGCCCAATAGAGTCGAGTTACAAAAAGTAAGCAATCTATCGTTACGGGTAATCCTATTATAGATCTAATAAATTGCCAGATATCACTCGCCAAAAGCCCCTAAAGACTCTTGGTAACTGTACGCTCAAAAACCGTCTTACCCGCCCCATCTTTACGCCACAGTTAACATTTGTCGCTATTGGGGATATTGCCCAAATTTCGTATATCTCAGCAGGTGTCAAATTAAAAATTATTAACCATATTTTAACTCAACCTCCTTCCTTCCATAACGTTCACGTAACTCCTGAACCAGCTCATCACTAGGCTCAACACACCACTGCGGATCAAAACGCAGATTGGCACTGGCCTCATCACACACGTACCTGAGCTGAATGGGTGTTTTACCTGGGTGAGCCTTTAAAAGACTAGCCAGTTTGACTTCAAATCCATCGTCGCAATGTGCAGAATTCATTTGCACCAACAAACTGCGGGCGTATTGCTGGCGAGCTTCCACCAGACTCATCAAACGCTTGGCTCGCACTTTAAGGCTACCTGAATAGTCATCGAAGCTAACTTCTCCCTCAACAAATACCAGGGTATCTTTGGTTAACAGGTGTTGGAACTTTTCATAGCAATCAGAAAAAACAGAAACCTCTATACGTCCGCTTCGGTCATCAAGAGTAATGAAGGCCATCTTGTCCCCGCGCTTGGTTTTCATTACACGGGATGCCACAATTAGGCCTCCGACATTCTGGCTATCACGACCGGGCTTGAGGTCATTGATTCTATTGCGAATAAAGTTTTTTAACTCTTTCTCATATTCATCGATAGGGTGACCCGTCAAATATATTCCCAACGTGTCTTTTTCACCCTTGAGGCGTTCTTTATCACTCCACTCACGCGCTGACAAAAACTTCTCATAGACATCAATCTCGCCAACCGGGAGCAGTTCACCAAACAAATCACTGTGGCCACTATCGAAACTTTTAGCTGATTGATCAGCCGCTTTTATGGCCTCTTCCATAGATGCCAGTAAAATCGCGCGCCTCTGTCCGAGTGTTCGCTCTCCCCCGGGGTTAAGCAGGTCCATGGCTCCAGAACGAATCAAAGCAACAATAACTCGCTTACTAATTTTTTTAATATCGACACGCTTACAAAAATCAAAAAGAACAACAAATTTCCCGCCCTGTCGGCGAGCCTGTTGAATGGCCTCAATAGGTCCTTCACCTACACCTTTGATAGCACCCAGCCCGTATACGATCTGATTGTCTGCATTTACTGTAAAACGAAATTCACTGCCACTCACATCCGGTGGAATAATCTCCAGTTTCATGCTCCGACACTCTTCAATGAGAGTCACTATCTTATCTGTATTCTGCATGTCCGCCGTGAGTACAGCGGACATAAATGGCGCCGGATAATGAGTCTTCAACCACAACGTCTGGAAAGATACCAAAGCGTACGCCGCCGAGTGGGATTTGTTAAACCCGTAACCAGCAAACTTTTCCATCAAATCGAATATCGGACCTGACAACCCTTCATCAATGCCACCTTGACTGGCACCATCCATGAACAGAGTCCGTTGCTTCGCCATCTCCTCGGGTTTCTTTTTACCCATCGCTCGACGTAATAAGTCAGCACCACCCAGGCTGAATCCAGCCATTACCTGAGCGATCTGCATAACCTGTTCCTGATACAGGATAATCCCATAGGTGGGCTGCAGAACCGGAATCAAATCCTCATGTTGATAATCAGAGTGTGGGTACGAGAGTTTTTCACGTCCATGCTTACGATTTATAAAATCGTCCACCATGCCAGAGCCCAGAGGACCAGGGCGAAACAAGGCTACCAGAGCGATTATATCTTCAAAGCTACTGGGCTGAAGCCGTTTTATGAGATCCTTCATACCTCGGGACTCCAATTGGAATACCGCAGTAGTTTCGGCTCGTTTTAATAGATCGAATGACGCTTTATCCTCAAGATCAATTTGCATGATATCAAGGACAGTTTCTGAATTAGCGACTCGCACCCGATTGATCGTTTCAAGCGCCCAGTTAACGATAGTCAGCGTCCGCAATCCCAGGAAGTCAAACTTAACCAACCCGGCAGATTCCACATCGTTTTTATCGTATTGTGTCACCAGCCCCTGGCCCTGCTCATCACAATACAACGGAGCAAAATCGGTTAGCTTTGATGGCGCGATAACTACACCACCCGCATGCTTACCGACGTTACGCGTAATACCCTCCAACTTCCGGGCCATCGCCCAAATCTCTCCGGCCTGCTCATCAGTTTCAACGAATTCCTTGAGATTCTCCTCTTGTTCTATTGCTTTACTAAGCGTCATCCCTACTTCAAACGGAATCATTTTAGATAACCGATCTGCCAGACCGTAGGATTTTCCCTGGACCCGAGCAACATCTCGAATCACCGCTTTAGCCGCCATGGTTCCAAATGTAATGATCTGTGATACCGCTTCACGCCCGTAGGTTTGTGCGACGTAATCGATCACTCGATCGCGACCATCCATACAGAAATCCACATCGAAATCAGGCATTGAAACCCGTTCTGGATTCAGAAAACGCTCGAACAGCAGATCGTAAGGAATGGGATCAAGGTCGGTAATCTCAAGCGCATAAGCGACCAAAGATCCCGCACCGGAACCACGCCCGGGGCCGACGGGGACGTCATTGGCTTTTGACCACCTTATAAAGTCCATCACGATGAGAAAGTAGCCAGGAAATCCCATCTGTATGATGATATCCAGCTCGAAGGTAAGGCGATCATAATAGATCTTGCGTGTCTCTGCTTGCTGCTGCTCATCGCATTCAAGCAACACCGACTGCAAACGCATCTCAAGCCCTTCCGTACTGACCTTACGGAAAAACTCATCCATGGTAAGTCCGTCTGGCACTGGATAGTCGGGTAAGAAATATTTGCCTAGTTGAACCTCTATCGTACAGCGCCTGGCTATTTCAACGCTGTTTTCCAGTGCTTCCGGTAGATCAGAGAATAACTCCGCCATCTGCTCTGGCGTCTTTAAATACTGCTCTTCACTGTACAACTTGGGTCGACGAGGGTCATCAAGAGC
>JAUXFT010000022.1 GCA_030622755.1 Aestuariirhabdus sp.
ATTGCTGAACAGGACTACAGGGCTGCATAGCTGGCGACTGAATACCCGCTATAAAATACTGCCGTTCAGTATCATTTGGCTATTGGAATATACTGAGGGCCGGAGGGTTTTTTTAGGTGCGTAATCGACACATTTACTTTCTTGCCGGTGTGACAGCAAAACTACTTCTGTTCTGGTACGTAGCCTTCGGCCTGATCGAACTCTTCACCCGAAAAGAACTTGTCCATTTGACCCGTAAGGTATTTGCGATCATCAGGATTCATCATGCTCAGCTGCTTCTCATTGATCAGCCGGGTCTGGTGATCCTGCCATTGTTTCCAGGCTTCTTCGCAAATGTTATCGAAGATCCATTGGCCCTTGGCGCCAGGATAGGGTGGCAGGGCGAGACCTGGAGCGTCTTTGTTGAGCTTCAGGCAATGTACAGTGCGGGACATGGAAAACTCCTGAGTAATGGTGAGGGGCCGGGGTCGGTAACCAATCTGGAGTTGATCGGATAACCTTTGCAGCAGTTTTTTTACCGGCGCGGCCAGTCCCAGTTCCTGTGGATGTTGCATGTTATACCAGAGCCAGCTTCCCTGTTCCATTATCGAGTGCGCCGGTCGGGCCAGTAGCGATTTAAGCGGCGTAATTTGCAGTTGATAGTGGCTGAAGGTGTGCACAAAGTTTTGCCATATTTCAGCTTCATTGATCTGCAGCTGCCAGTGTAGCGCGGCGTGTTCGACTGGATCGGTATCCGCATTCAGTTCCGGCAGGCTCCACAGCCCTCCCCAAATTCCGGTTGGCGGCCGCTTATGCAGCAGTACATTCCCCTGCTCATTCACCAGCATTAACATGCGGGTATGACGTAGAGGCTTTTGGCTGGCAGGTTTGCGGTTGGGATATTCGGTCTGGGTACCACCGCGGTGGGCAATACAGTCCTGTTGCAGTGGACAGCGTTCACACTGTGGTTTGCTGCGGGTACAGAGCGTAGCACCGAGATCCATCATCGCCTGGGTGTAGTCGGCAAATCGCTGGTCCGGAGTGCATTGCTCGGCGAGTTGCCAGAGCTGTTTGGTAACAGATGTCTGTCCGGGCCACCCATCGATGGCCTGATAACGACACAACACTCGTTTGACGTTGCCATCGAGAATGGCAGCACGCTCTCCCTGAGCGATCGCACTGATGGCCCCGGCGGTTGAGCGGCCTATACCTGGAAGTTGCTCAAGTGCATTCTGGCCTTTGGGGAACTCACCGGCACTGACGATCTGTTTGGCGGCCTTGTGCAAATTGCGTGCGCGGGCGTAATAACCGAGTCCGGTCCACAGGTGTAAGACCTCATCTTCATCTGCTGCGGCGAGTTGCTCCACAGCAGGAAACCGCTGCATGAAGCGTTCAAAGTAGGGTATGACCGTACTGACCTGGGTTTGTTGCAGCATGATCTCCGAAATCCATACCCGGTAACTGGAAATTTGCTGCTGCCAGGGAAGATGCTTGCGTCCATACTCATCAAACCAGGCCAAAACGGCACGGCTAAAAGCCTGTGCATTGGTCGTCATTTGAACTTGTCGAACAGCCCTTTCAGGCTGGTACCCAGCTTCTCTTCTATTTTCTCGCTGATTTTTTGTTCGACCTCTTTCCCGGCAAGACGGGTGATGATGGCGCCCATGCGTTCATTATCAATACCGCACAGGTCCTTATTACCTTCAAACTCTCCCTTGCAGCGAACGGGCCAGGCAATATCGGCGTATTTTTCGTTGATCTGGCAGGCTTCATCCTGATCTTCGCTGTTGCCAACAATGGTCAGGCCCAGGTGATAATCGAGGTGTTTACGGGGCAGATTGATCTCGCCATCACCCGTTAATTTCAGGTTATCCATGGTGGCCTTCAGATCCTTGTTGGTGGCGATGCCGTTACGAATGGTGAAGTTGCCCGCGAGGTGATGGAACGGAGTGTCCTGGGTTTGAGGCGTCCCGGTAAGACTTTTTTTACGAACTTTGGCAACGCTGCTGCACACCATGTGATTGAGGTTGGTGCCGAGCAGGGCGCCCTCTTCGATGCTGAAGCCGGTGTTGCCATTCAGGCTGTTGATGATCTTCTTCAGGCTGTTGCCACGGGCAGAGATGGTGCTGTTGATATTTGCACGGCCGCGTGCAGCAGGCTGCTCCGGGGTGGCGATTGTTAAAACCTTGCGGATGTCCACTTTGCTCAGTATTACGTTTGCGCTGATGGCGATGGGGTTTTTGTTGAGGTTGATGATCGCGGTTTTCATAAAGTCGCCATCAAACACCTTGCCGCTCAATTGTTTCAGTTTGAGTACCCCTTTTTGGGCACTCAGCTTTACGGTGCTGTCGGTGATGGAGACCTTGGAAACGATCAGTTCCTGGAGCTGCAGTTGACCAATAACGTCCAGCGACTTCAGCGCCTCAACAGGCAACAAGGGAGAATCATCCCAGGGTTGCTTGTCGCTGGAGGTCGATGATTTGGTATTCGCGCCAGTGGTTTTAGAGCTGTCCTTTGATGTTTCCTGCTTCGGTGGCAGGTAGTCATCCACATTCAGGCGATCACCACTTAGATTAAAACGCAGAGCCTGGCGGGCGAAATCGACGATTTTCAATTGGCCGTTCAATCGACTGTTGTCGAGCCCAATGCTGAGTTGGTCGAGGCTTATCTGCTGATCCGTGCCCTTCAGCTGACTACTGAAACTGATGGATGAAAGCGCGTCAGGATGGCTGGTGACGACAGGCGGTTGACCCATCGCTGATAGCAGGGCGTTAAGATCAAACGCGGGGATCTGCACTTTGCCATGGTAGCTGGGTTGCTTGAGTGAATCGATCTGGATATCGGCATTTATCGTCAGGTTGGCAAGTTGCAGCGTCAAATTTGTAAGGGAGAGTTGGTCTTTGGCAAGGTCAGCATTAAGGTTGGCTTGCAGGTTCAGTGAGACTGCTTTGCCTGCGGTGGCCTCACCCATTATGTCGGTAGCGAGATTCAGCTTTTCAAGTTGATACTGCTGTTGTTGCAGATCGAAACTGACACGGGTCGTGAGGTTGGCATTAACGGTCGCTTGTGGCGCACTGCCGCTGGCAACAAATTCCAGTTGCAGGTCAAACGGTTGTCCGGGTTCGATGGCGCCCGTGGTCAGGTGCATGTTGTCGAGCTGGTAGCGGGTGCCTTGTTGTTCATCACGGTAGTGAACCGAGATGTCACGAATGTTGATTTTGGCAATGTTGAAATCGATAGCGGGAGTTGGCTCCTCAATGGCGTTGGCTGTTGTCTCGATACCGGCAGCAGTTTCGCTGTTGCCAGTGTTCGTCGCAGATGAATCGGCCGACTCAGCTGATGCCGCGTTTGGTAGCTCCCAGTTAGCTTTGCCATTCGCGTCTTTGTGCAAACGCAGGTCGAGTCCATTGAGTTCCAGCGCCTGCATTTCGACCGTTCCACTGAGCAGCGGCAGAAGCTTGAGCCCGGCGCGCGCCGATGTGAGTTCTGCCAAGGGTTGCTGTTGGTTATTAAGGCTAATCCCTGCGACTTCAAATCCGAGCCAGGGGAAAACGGACAGCTTGATGTCGCCCTGAATGCTCATCTCCATTCCGCTGTGTTCGTGCACCAGTTCTTCCAGCTGGGGTTTGTAGTCATTCGGGTTGACCAGCATCGGGATAATCACTGCGGCGACGACCAGTAGCAGGATCAACAGTAACAGCGTCAACAGGCTGTATTTAATTAGGGCTTTCATGCAACGAACTCCATAAATCTGTATGCAAAGAAGGTACTGATAGGGTCCGAACAAACGACGCGTCTATAGGGTTTTGTTTTTTGTTATCTATTTATTTGCTTTCTATTTGAATGGCTGAATAGTGACTAACACTCGTAAATTAAGCGCATGATAACCACAATCCGATCGCAAGCAAGCAGAGGATAAAGGGTTTTACCGGTGTTTGGCCAGATCAGATCAACTTCTTTGCGACGTACTCGGCGATTGCCAATGATGCCGTCAGTCCAGGGCTTTCAATCCCGAAGCAATGCAACAAACCAGGGATGCCGTGCAGCGGTTGATTTTGGAACTGGAAATCTTCGAACGCAGCACCTGCTGCCTGGAGTTTGGGTCGAATTCCTGCGTAATCGCTGTGCAGGCTATGGTCAGCCAGTCCCGGATAGTAGCGTCGAATGCTGCGGTAATAACGTTCGGCCAGTGCCTCCGGAACGCTGTAGTCGATCTCGTCTATATATCGGGTATCCGGGCCGAAGCGCACCTGGCCATCGAGGGTGAGCGTCGCATGTACCCCGAGCCCGGTGGTGTTGTGTTCAGGTACCGGGTAGATCAGGTGTTTAAAAGGACGAGCGCCGCTCAGCGAGAAGTAATGCCCTTTACAATAGTGAATGGGTGGGATCTGGCTGGCATCATAGCCCTGCAATAATCCTGCGAGCTGTTGGGCATGCAGGCCGCCGCAATTGATCAATTGTTGACTGGCAAATTCATAGCCTTCACCAGCGGTGGTGGCGCCTATGATAAATTTGTTATTGCGCCAGGCAAGAGCATTCACCTGGGTATCGAGCAGTAGCGTTGCGCCGTGGCGCTCCGCATCGTGCTGGCAGTTTTGCATTAATCCGTGGCTGTCGATGATGCCGGTGGAGGGTGACCAGAGTGCACTGTGAGCGCTGAGTTCGGGTTCCATGGCGTTCACTTCGCTGGCATTCCGCCAGGATAAATCGTTGACTCCATTGGCGATGGCTTGCGCGGATAGTTGCTGTAATTGCTGCTGTTCTGATTCATCGCAGGCGACGATTAACTTACCGCATCTTTGATGCGGGATGTCACGCTCCGCACAATAGTCGTACAGTAGCTCTTTACCACGAACGCACAGACGTGCTTTCAGGGAATCGGCTGGGTAGTAGATGCCGGCGTGGATCACTTCGCTGTTGCGGCTACTGGTTTCAAAGCCGGTCTGTGGATGCTGCTCGAGGATAAAGCATTCGCGCCCCTGTTGTGCCAGATGGCGGGCAATGGCGAGACCTATTACGCCTGCGCCAATGATGGTGGTGTCGACACGTTCCATGTGGTGATTTGACTCCTGACCCTGGGGTATTCTGTTTTTCTGTAGTGCAAAGCCGGGTACTTAATCTGCAAGAGCGGCCAGCTGTTAATAGCGCTTGCAGCGGCGGTGCTGGTGCCTGACGTTCAGTGTACTGATTTAGACACAGGGGAGAAACAGGGGAGATCAAAGGGCGTTTCATTGGTAGTTATCTCAATTCAGGTAATCAGCACGGGCAAAGGCGAGGGAGAAAAAGCGTTGATCCTCGCCATGGCGTAGCGCCGCTGGACGTAAAGACTTATAATTCCAGCCCTGATTAATCGGGTGATATGACTTGTATCGCCCAGTACCATGGAGTAAGGATTATCATGAGTGGTCGTGTCGCTAGCGTAGAGCGCAATACTCTGGAAACGCAGATCCGTGTGACCATCAATCTGGATGGCTACGGCAACAGCAGTTTTGATACCGGGGTGCCCTTTCTCGACCACATGATGGATCAGGTTGCGCGTCATGGCATGATCGATCTGGATGTGGTAGCCAAGGGTGATAACCACATCGATGATCACCACACCGTCGAGGATATCGGCATTACCCTGGGCCAGGCGTTTACCAAAGCCGTTGGGGATAAAAAAGGCATGACCCGTTACGGTCACAGCTATGTTCCTCTCGATGAGGCATTGTCTCGCGTGGTCGTGGACTTCTCCGGTCGGCCGGGATTGACTTATAACCTGCCATTTACTCGTGCCAGTATCGGTGGCTTCGATGTGGACCTGTTTCAGGAATTTTTTCAGGGATTCGTCAACCATGCACAAATCACCCTGCACATCGATAACCTGCGTGGCACCAACAGCCATCATCAGGCTGAGACCGTGTTCAAGGCATTTGGGCGAGCCCTGCGTATGGCGGTCGAGGCGGATCCGCGTATGGCCGGTGTAATGCCATCAACCAAGGGTTCGCTGTAAGCGAAAAAGTTGTGATACCGGCACAATGCGCCGGTTTTTGTGAGACCAGCGAATGAAAACAATCGCAGTGATCGACTACGGCATGGGTAATCTCCACTCAGCGTCCAAGGCGTTGGAGCATGTCTCCGAAGCGGATACCCGGGTAGTGGTAACCGGCGATGCCAAAACTATTCTGGCTGCCGATCGGGTGTTGTTCCCGGGGGTTGGCGCTATTCGAGATTGCATGGCAGAAATCCGCCGGCTCGGGGTTGATGAGATCGTACGTGAAGCGATTCGCAGCAAACCGGTACTGGCAATTTGTGTGGGTATGCAGGCGCTGTTTGAAAGCAGCGAAGAAAATGATGGCGTTGATTGCATTGACCTGCTGCCCGGTGAGGTGAAATTCTTTGGTCGTGACTTGCGGGAAGAGAATGGCGAGCGCCTTAAAGTACCGCACATGGGCTGGAACCAGGTCGAGCAGGTATCGGATCATCCGATCTGTGACGGTATCGCGAACAACGCGCGCTTTTACTTCGTACACAGTTATTACGTGCAGGCGAAGAACCGTCAGCAGGTGGTGGGTCGTTGTCACTATGGCACCGATTTCGATGTAATGATCGCCGATGGTCACCTGTTTGCGACCCAGTTTCACCCTGAGAAAAGTGCCGAGACCGGACTTAAGCTGCTGCACAATTTTGTTAACTGGAAACCCTGATCACTAGCGTTCAGGGTTATCCAACAACCATACATCCCAGAGATATTCACGTTCAGGAATCGCTTCATGTTAATTATTCCCGCCATAGATCTTAAAGACGGTGCCTGCGTACGTTTGCGTCAGGGCCTGATGGATGACGCTACCGTTTTCACTGACAAGCCGGCCGATGCGGCGCGTCGCTGGGTTGATGCCGGTTGCCGCCGTTTGCACCTGGTTGACCTGAATGGTGCCTTTGCCGGCGTGCCAATTAACGGTGAGGTGGTCCGTGGTATCGCAGCGACCTACCCTGATCTGCCGATCCAGATCGGTGGTGGCATACGTTCACTGGAAACCATTGAATCCTATATTCGTGCCGGGGTGTCGTACGTCATCATTGGTACTAAAGCGGTAAAAGAACCGGCGTTCGTGGGAGAAGCCTGCCGCGAATTTCCCGGCAAGGTGATCGTGGGTCTGGACGCCAAAGAGGGTTTCGTGGCAACCGATGGTTGGGCTGAGATTTCTGATCAACCCGTGATCGAGCTGGCGCGTCAGTTTGAATCCGACGGTGTCGAATCGATCGTATATACCGATATTGCCCGTGACGGTATGATGCAGGGCGTCAACGTTGAAGCCACCTTGAAACTGGCGCAAAGCGTGAATATTCCGATTATTGCTTCGGGCGGAATTACCAACATGGATGATATCCGTGCTTTGAGCGCAGTTGCCAGCCAGGGAATTCTGGGTGCCATTACTGGACGTGCTATTTATGAAGGAACACTGGATGTAGCTGAAGCGCAACGTTACTGTGATAAATAGTTACTGCGATAAACTACTGCGATAAATTACTGCGATAAATAGTTGTGGCAGAACCCTGCGCGACTAATAATCTGAGCAAATTACACCGCTAAAAACACCGCGAGGATAGAGCATGGCACTGGCGAAACGCATAATTCCCTGTCTTGACGTAGAGAATGGGCGCGTGGTGAAGGGCGTACAGTTCGTCGATATTCGTGATGCCGGTGATCCGGTAGAAGTCGCCAAGCGCTATGATGAACAAGGCGCGGACGAAATCACGTTTCTCGATATTACCGCCAGTCACGAAGATCGTGATACAACGGTTCATACCGTTGAGCGTATGGCCAGCGAGGTCTTTATTCCGTTGACGGTGGGTGGCGGCATTCGCAAAATTGAGGATATACGCACCATGCTCAATGCCGGTGCGGATAAGGTCGCGATCAATACTGCGGCGGTGTTTACCCCGGAATTTGTTGCCGAAGCGGCAGCGCGATTTGGTTCCCAATGTATTGTTGTTGCCATCGACGCCAAAATGGTGAGTCAGCCAGGTGAACCTGGACGCTGGGAAATTTTCACCCATGGTGGTCGCAAACCCACTGGCCTGGACGCGGTGGAATGGGCTGCAAAAATGGAGGAGCTCGGTGCCGGTGAAATTCTTCTGACCAGCATGGATCAGGATGGTGTTAAAAGCGGTTATGATCTTGGTGTTACCCGCGCGATCAGTGACCGGGTTGGGGTTCCGGTGATCGCGTCCGGTGGTGTTGGTAACCTTGATCATCTGGTGGATGGCATTATCCAGGGCGGCGCCGATGCGGTATTGGCCGCGAGTATATTTCACTTTGGTGAATACAGTGTTCCGCAAGCGAAAGCCTATATGGCCGCCGCGGGTATCGAGATGCGCTTATAGGGCTACCGATCAGATTTTTTGCCTTTGCCTTTGCTTTTCTTAGCCTTATAGGCAACTCGCGTTTGCGGTATTAGCAGTCAGCCCCGGTGTGTTGGTAGAAAAAGCCGACTATTACAGAGTCTAAAAAGTAGCATGATTCAAAAGGGCTACTCCTTAAATGGATATTCCTTAAATGACTATTCCTTAAATCGCGAATGAAAGCTCTTTTGGAATTCAGTCTATTCGTTAAGAAAATCGTTTAGGGCCGCCGTTAGCAAAAGCCTATCGAGTCGACTTTTCGTTCTTCTCTAACAGGGCGTTTTGTTGCTTGACCAGCTGAGTCAAGACTTCGACCTGAAGCGACAGACTTTCTACCGTCGCTTTACCTCCCGCCAGAGCTTCCTCTTCGCGCTCTTTCTGGTGTTCATCTTCCAGTACATTGACCACGATGCCGATCACCATATTGAGGAAGGCGAAGGCGGTGAGAAAGATAAAGCTGAGGTAATAGATCCAGCTCATCGGATAGACCTCCATGGTCTCGTACATCACATCGGTCCAGTCCTCGAAGGTCATCACCCGGAACAGGGTTAGCATGGAGACCGAGATATCACTCCACAGGAAGGGGTTGATGTCAGCAAACAGGGTTGCGCCAATCGCACCGTAAATATAGAAGATGATAAACATCAGCAGTACGACGTAACCCAGTTGGGGCAGCGCGCTGAGTAATGAATTGAGCAACAGGCGAAGCTCGGGAATGATCGATACCATCCGCAACACGCGGAACACCCGTATCAATCGCCCTATCAGGGCCATGTCACTGTTCTCTACCGGGATCAGGCTCACCACCACAATAATGGTATCGAAGATATTCCATGGCTGGGTAAAGAAGTTACGCTTACGTTCCTCACCGGCGAAACGAATCATCAATTCGCTGACAAAGATCGCCGTAATCAAGTGATCCAACCAGCCCATTAAGCGCATCAGGCCTGGGTCGACATCGTATGTTTTGGCGCCGACCACCAAAGCGGAAAAGATAATTACGCCCACCACAAAAAGTTCAAAGGCCTTATTGCTGCGGACTTTCAAAAAAGTCTTTTGTAGATCCTGTGTATTCATGGTTTCCGGCCTATACTCACCGTCACAATAATTGGGCAGTATTGCAGCGAAAAAGTAGACGCTGCTGCAATAACGCATGATAAATTTAGCGGTCAGTAGATTACCGTAGATCGAGGCAAAACGTGAGCACCGAATACTCTAAAAATTTTCCGGTTTCCTGGGAAGAGTTACATCGTGACGGCCGTGCACTGGCATGGCGTCTATTGGAAATGGGCCCCTGGAAGGGACTGATCGCCATTACCCGTGGCGGCATGGTACCCGCCGCTATCGTTGCCCGCGAGTTGAATATTCGCCTTATTGATACCGTCTGCATCAGTAGCTATGAAGGTGACCGTCAGGGCGAGCTGCAGATCCTCAAAAGTGTGGAAGGCGATGGCGATGGCTGGTTGCTGATCGACGACCTGGTCGATACGGGTAGTACGGCCAAATTGGTAAGAGACATGTTACCCAAGGCGCACTTCGCTACGTTGTACGCTAAACCTGCAGGGCGACCACTTGTGGATAGCTACATAACAGAGGTGAGTCAGGATACCTGGATTCGATTTCCGTGGGATCTGGAGCTTAATTTCGCGACGCCACTTTCCGAGTTAAAGAAATCATAAATCATTTTTTTGAGACCCCTGGGCCGCTTTTTGATACTCGAGACGATTTCAATATATAAATGCTGGTGTCGATGTACATTGAGCGGCATCGTTGCCGGGTTTCTCTAATCGAAATATCTGAACGGGCTTAATCGGCTAAGCCCGCCTCTCGTTTAACTCATGCCTATCTGTATTTCATTTTTCGCACGCTCATGATGCATCGGGTTTGATTAAAAAATAGAAGACTCGTGTTTCTAACAATGCTTTCTTCAACAGGGTTGGGCTGAGCTCTAGTAGGCATTCCAGTAGGCGGGTGAAAATGCAGGATGAGGTAAGGGGATTTCTGTGTTTATTTGGCGGCTATATCAGCAGATATAGGCAATCCGAAATAACAGAGTTCGAGTGAATCTTAAAGCCTTTACGGATGTGGACTTTTGGCTGATCGCTTCCTATGCTTGCGATAGTTTTTGCAAAAAATGTATAAAAAGCGCCCAATAATTTAACCAGCTATCGCATTTAAAATAAGCACATTTCAAGAAACATATTGCGATCAGGGCTATTTCATCCAACGGGAAAGTCACTATGCCCCAGCAGTTTCGTTTTGGCGATTACCAGCAAGAAATAGGCACCGGCCACAAAACCGTTAGTTTCAATGATCTCAAGCCCGCCCCGAAGTTAGATACTGACGGCAACCTGATTTCTCAGCAGGAACCGCGCATTAAGTTGAACGGTGGTGAAATATACAATCTTATTCGCCCTTATCTCTCCGTCCGTTTCATCGGTCAGGTTAAAACTGTGGTTCCTTTGGCCGTCTATCTGCTGCTGTTCCAGATCATTATCTTGCGTCAGCTGGAAGCGGATTACCTCATCATAACGGGGGGCATGCTCGCTGTTATTTTAGGCCTGATGTTTTTTATGGAAGGGTTGAAGCTGGGGTTGATGCCATTTGGTACGGTGATTGGCAGCATTCTTCCACGAAAATCCCCCTTGCCGCTGGTGTTGTTAGTGACCTTGCTGCTGGGTATTGGTGTGACATTTGCGGAGCCGGCGATAGGAGCACTCAAGGCAGCCGGACAAAATGTGTCGGTTGAACAGGCGCCATATCTTTATACCCTGTTGAATGAATGGTCGGGTGCGCTGGTTATGGTTGTGGGACTAAGCGTTGGTCTTGCCGCTGTATTGGGTACCTTACGATTTTTGTACGGTTGGAGTTTAAAGCCTATGATTTATATGGCTTTATTGCCGCTGTTGGTGCTCACCGTTGCTGCCGCAACAGACCCGGATCTGATGAGTGTGGTTGGCCTTGCCTGGGATTGCGGTGCGGTCACCACGGGCCCGGTTACCGTACCCCTGGTTTTGGCGTTGGGCGTCGGAATCGCATCAGCAGCAGGAAAAGGCGATTCTGGCTTGTCGGGTTTTGGTATTGTTACTCTGGCCTCTTTGTTCCCGGTCATCGGTGTTTTTTTATTGGCCTTCTATGTGTCGTTCACGTTAACACCGGCAGAAATTATAGAAGCCGCGCAGCATGCCAGCGCTGCTGCTACGTCTGCTCCTGCCTGGTATGAAACGAGCCCGGGTGAAGAAATTGCGCTGGGTGTACGCGCTATTTTACCGTTGGTGATATTCCTCTATTTAGTGTTGAAATTAATTTTGCGCGAGCCTCTTAAAAATCGTGGAGAGGTATTTTTTGGTATTGGATTAACGATTCTCGGTATGTGTATTTTTAATCTGGGACTCACTTACGGCTTGTCGAAAATCGGTGGCGATGTCGGGGGCTTGATTCCGGCGGCATACACCAAAGTAGATGGCATTGAGATGTCACCTATCTATATTTATGGCGTAGGCTTGGCTCTGGCACTGCTGTTTTCCTGGGCCCTGGGTTTTGGGGCCACGATGGCAGAGCCTGCACTCAATGCGCTGGGTGATACTACCGAAAACCTTACTAACGGGGTGTTCAAGAAAAAGACACTTCTGTTTTCCGTATCGCTGGGAGTCGCTTGCGGTATTTCTGCCGGGCTCGCGAAATTAATCTTTGGTTTTCCGTTGTATTGGCTGATCGTTCCGACTTACTTGTTGGCGATGCTGCTTACTTTCTTATCGACGGAAGAGTACGTCAATGTAGCGTGGGATAGCGCGGGTGTTACCACCGGCCCGATTACCGTACCACTGGTGCTTGCGATGGGCCTGGGAGTGGGGTCAGCAATGAATGCGGTGGAAGGTTTCGGTATTCTGTGTATGGCATCAATCGGGCCGATTGTTGCTGTCATGATCTCGGGGCTTTGGGCTCGCCACAAAGCTGGAAAACAGGCCGCCGCTGCGGTGAAAGACGAACCGGTAACGCAGTCACAGGAGGCACAAGCCCTGCTATGAGCAAACAATCAATGACTATTCTGACGGATGTATCCCTTATCACCTGTGTCGTGAAACAGGATATGAGTGATGCAATTTTGAAGGCGGCGTTGGAAGCCGGCGCCCTGACCGGCGCTATCAGCTATCACGCCCGTGGCCATGGTGCGCGGGAGCGTCTTGGCTTGGTGGGAATTGCCGTTGAAGCGGAGAAGGATGTCATCAGTCTGCTGGTCTCTAGCGAGCAGAGAGATACCGTATTCGATGCAGTATTTCATGCCGGCAATCTCAATGTTCCAGGCAATGGCCATCAGTACATTACTCCGCTAGAAAAAGTCGCGACCTATGTGCCTGAGGATATGTTGACTCGGTTGGCGAAAACTAAACAGGGTGCCTGAGGAACAGATTATGAACACACTTTCTTCATTACCCTCAACTCCCACTAAACTCATTACCTGCGTTCTAAAAGACGACGGCAGTGACAAGCGACTGATGCAAGCACTGCGGAGCGAGAAGCAGATTGTCACTAGCAGTAGTGTGGCGTGCCGAGGTGTATCCATGCTGGAAAAGACTATCGCCAAGCATGGAGAACTTCCGGAGTCACAGCTGGTAAAAATGGTGCAGGTTGTAGTCACCGAGGCGCAGGCAGAGGATATTTTTGATTACATCTATACCACCTCTGACGTTGGTGAGCCTGGTGGTGGTGCGATGTTCATCGGTCCTTTGCTGAATACGACGTTCTTGTCGTTACCTGAAGATATTCCAGACGAAAAACAAAAATAACCATGTGAAGTATCTTTGTTGCAGTAATTTCATAGGGGTGAAATTTCAGGGGGGAAGTTTGAAGCTGCAGAAATATTCCTGCAGTTTCAATAAGCGACAGTAACGCTACAATCTATAGCGGTTGATTCGCTAACCATAGACTCCGATTCATTTCCCTTCTCCTTCAATGTTTCACGATCTATACGTTGCTTTTTCCGAGCTTACTCTTTAACCACCCCGGATAATTTTTATTCAGGGTGATTAAAGAGTAAGCTGCAGGTGGAAACGGGATCTATACTTGATCCTTCATGTGATACAGCCTGTTAGGGCTGATAGGGAGATACTATGCGAATAAGGATTTTGGCTGTTGGGCTGCTCGTTACGTGCCTGCAGTTCACCGAGGCGATGGCCGCCGATCTGACACACACCCTGAAGCGGATTAATGATTCCGGCGAAATCAACCTGGGGTTTCGTAACAATGAACCCCCCATGTCATTTCTCAATGATTCGGGTAAAGCGGTTGGTTACTCTATCGATCTTTGTGAAAGTATAGTCGCTGCGGTTAAGCAGAAACTGGATAGAACTGATATCAAGGTGAACTATGTTGCGGTGAACGCTGCGGAGCGATTTGATGCGATTCAATCCTCGAAAATTGATCTGTTGTGCGGCTCTACGACCAAGACGCTGACTCGCTCAGAAAAGGTTGGCTTCACTCAACTAACCTTCGTGACCGGCGCTACTATAGTGAGCCGTAACGATGCGGCATTGTCTAATCTGACGGCGCTGAAAGGTGGCAAAAAAGTTGCGGTGGTCGACAACACAACAACGATTGCAACCTTGAGAAGAGCGATCAAAAAACTGCTTATCGACGCAGAAGTAGTACCCGTAGCCTCTGCCGATGAAGGTATGGAGTTGCTGGATAAAGGCGAAGTGGATGCGTTCTCGTCTGACCAGGTTATTCTTATCGGACAGATTATTACTCGCAGTGGCGGCAACAAGTATTTCCTGTCTCCACAGATGTATTCATTTGAGCCATTTGCCCTGGCGCTGCAACGTGGTGATGCCGATTTCCAACTGGTTGCGGACAGTGCGCTTTCACAGCTGAATAAGAGCGGCAAGATCGGGCAGATTTATGGAGAGTGGTTTGGACGGTTTGGTGAGAAGCCGCCGATGATATTGCAGGCATTGTATCAGCTGAATGCCATACCGGAATAATCGAACAGTTACCCCTTCCTGGTTAAAAAGCCGGTGAAGTAGAAAATTAACTTCAATAATTAAAACATTGAAACCATGTTTTGAATCTGGCTTTGAAATAAAGCACGTAGACCACAAACTGATTTAATAGCGAGTGGCCTGCGTGCTTTTTTTTGCGATAGCTTATGGCGATGGTTTGACGCGAAATAAACCGACTTCTACCGATGTGACGGTGACGCGCTGGCCAGCCTTGATCTCTTGTATACCCGTTACATGATCGATCTCGACTTTCCAGGTAAGCCCTGAATAGGTGGTAGAGCCTGGCTGGATTGGGCTGATATCAGTAACAACCACAAAGCTATGCCCGACAAAATCGCTACTGTTGTCTTTTTCTGCAGGCCGCCCACCCTGAAGTTTTTTAAGCGGCTGCCACAGTAACGCAGAAATAATGCCGGTACTGATCCCCGTGCCTGCGACGCCGGCAATCCAGGTTTCCGGTAGCACCGAAATACTCATCAATGCACCGGTAGCGAGCGCGCCCAAACCGGCAAACAGGAAAATTCCGCTGGTGAACCCCAGTAAAATTTCAATGACCAGCAGGGCAAAGCCCAGGGCCAGCCAAAACTCAAACTGGTTATTGGCGATATACTCAAACATTTATACGTTTCCCCCTGTTACTTGGTTGTAGTTTTGCCGGTATTGAGGGTATTGATGATGGTCATCGCTTCGGCGACTACATTGGCAGCTCCGGCATTGGCATCCGGTAATAGCACCACGGTGGAATCCTTGGCAATGGCATGTTTGGCTTCGATCGCCTTGTCGGCCAGATTCAGTTGAATCGCCTTCTGGCCTTCCGAAGTATCAGCAACCCGGCCGATGGTTTCCAGCGCCTGAGCCTGGGCTTCAGCAACCGCGACAATCGCCTTGGCTTCACCTTCTGCCTTCAGTATTTGCGCTTCTTTATCTGCTTCGGCGGATAACACCTGCGCTTGTTTGTCACCTTCGGCGACATTGATCGCCGATTCCCGGTGGCCCTCGGACTCAAGAATGGTGGCCCGCTTTTCACGCTCGGCTTTCATCTGGCGCTCCATCGCTTCGAGGATGGTGCGCGGTGGTTCGATATCCTTGATTTCGTAGCGCATTACCTGGACACCCCAGGGTTCAGAAGCAGTATTGATTGCGTTAACAATATTGGTGTTCAGGCTTTCACGCTCTTCAAAGCTTTTATCCAGATCGATTTTACCAATTTCACTACGCATGGTGGTTTGGGCCAATTGAGAGACGGCAAAAACGTAGTTATCGACACCATAGGAGGCCTTGAAAGGATCCAGCAGTTTCAAATAGAGCACACCATCGACAACCAGCGAAATGTTGTCTTTGGTGATTGCACTCTGGCTGGGTACATCGTAGGCGTGTTCTTTCAAGGATTGGTCATAGGTGACTTTATCAATAAAGGGAACCAGGAAGTTCAAACCCGCCACCATGGTTTTGTTGTACTTGCCGAACCGTTCAACCACAAACGCCCTGTTTTGCGGGACAAACTTGATCGAAGATTTGACCAGAATAACGATCAAAATCGCCAGCCCAATCCAGAAACTGAAAACAAATCCTAAAAGATCTTCAATGAGCATCATATACCTCTATTTGTTAATTAAATGAGTCATCCAGAGTAGCAGGTTGACGATTAAAATAATGTGTAAAAAAGTAGATTAAAAGTGATAACAGAAACGATTAGGGGTTTTACTGTTTTTAGGTATCCGGTATCGCAATATTCACCGGATACCTTTTCCCTTGAATTGACGGAGTGGGGAGGTCATTTATTGATTGGATGCTTGCTCGTAAACAGGATTAAAAATCTCTTTAATTCTCAGGGCCCCAAATGGAGAGAGGTGGTGAAAGTCTTCATATAACGATGCCCCTTTTTGTAGTACCGGGCAAAATTTATTAGTACACAATAATGGTGCGGGGTCTAGAAAGGTCACGTTATCTCCTTCCAAGCCGGTAAATACTGAATTGACGAACGCCTGATATTCTACATGCTCGCTTAACGGTATTCCTACATTGGAGGTATCCTTGTTTTCTATCGCAAGGCGGGTGAGATGGGTGATGACATGTTTCTTTTGCTCTGGAACTTGACGAACGATCCAAACACGTATGCCCAGCTGGTGGAGGTGATCCACCAATTGGGGAAGTTGGTGTTTGAAATCTTCATGGGAAAGTAGCCCTTTGTGCATTTTCCCGAGTAGTTCTTCTTTATAGATATAACCGGACCAGCGGGCGGCTAATATCACATCAGATGGTTTGCTTAGTTCAATATGGTTAAGTATTTGTTGATTGAATCGTATACATTCTGCCGCAGGGCGACCGTAGTTCTTCTTTGCAGGTAAACAGCCAAGTTGTACTGCCTGCATAGTGTGCTCGCCATATTTTTCTGCCCGCTCTTTAATGGCCGGAAGAATTGACAATGCATGACTGTCCCCCCAAACAAACACTTTAACTGGCGATGTAGAGTCGGCAGGGAAGCTACAAAACTCGCCACTTTCTATCTGTTCAACCGTTGTTTCTTTGCAACGTTTTTGGGAAGAAGTTTTTTTAGAAGTTTGCACAATTTTTGCGGCAGCTTCTGGAAGACGATTTGCGAAGCCATCTCTGATACGGATTTGTTGACCGATAACCGCCACCAATACAATGGACAGTAGGGCGCTGATTAGTATGGCTTTGTTGCCGGGGAGTAGTTGTTTTTTTCTAAAAGGCGTTTCAATAAACCGCCAGGAAAGATAACCCAGCACAATGCTAAGGGTTATCAAAATAATTTTATCGAGTAAGACTAACTCTTCTGTTGCCCCATAGCGTGCAAATGAAAACAGCGGCCAGTGCCATAAATACAGAGAGTAGGAAGTCAGGCCAAACCAGACCAGTAAGGGGGTAGATAACAGGCGTTTTATCGCTGTTGAATGGTAGCTGTTGGCCCAAATAATAGCCCCTGTGGCGAGAGTGGGTGGCAATGCTGCTGCGCCAGGGAAGGCCATGCTTGAATCATAGATGACAACACAGGCCCCGATTACTATGAGACTGACCATGCTGACCACTTCGCAAAGCGTTTTGGATGCTGGCTTTTGGTAAGGAATAAAGGCCAGTATTGCCCCAATGGCAAGTTCCCAGGCTCGGGTGTGTACTAGATAAAATGTCGCTGACGGGTCCGTATTAAGGAATATGATACTGGCCAATAAAGAAGCAAAAAAAACGCTGAGAAGGCCTAATAATTTGAAGCGCGGAGCGAACTTGTGTAGCGCCATAAATGTCAGTGGAAATAGCAAATAAAATTGCTCTTCTACCGCGAGCGACCAGGTGTGTAGCAGCGGCATGAGCTCCGATGCCCCGTCGAAATAGCCGGTGTTTTTCCAAAAGTAGAAGTTTGCCATGAACACAGCCTGATCCTTGGTAGCGTACCCCAAGGCGGCATAGTCATAAGGAAGCATCAGGAACCACCCAGCAATCAATGTGGCGATTACCATCAAAGTGGCCGCCGGTAAAATTCGTCGTGCCCTGCGCGCCCAGAAATCGGTTAAGCGGAAACTGCCGTCATGAATCTCGCGAATGATAATGGAGGTGATGAGATAACCGGAGATAACGAAAAAAATGTCGACGCCGATAAAGCCACCACTAAAGCCACTAATGCCTGCGTGGTAAAGGATGACCGGAAGAATGGCGAGAGCCCGTAAGCCGTCAATATCGCGACGGTACTGGATAGATGACATGCGAGTCCTGTGATGCTTCTACTGGAGCAGCAATGATTGAACAAAATAAGGGCGAGATATTACCATAAAGAAATACGTGAAAGCGGACAATTAGCAGCTGTATTGAGAATCACTAAACGAGATAATTCAGGCAGCCAGCTATCAATGCTGACTTTGCGTTATCGATAAGGAATTTTATGTACATACCCAAACACTTTGCAGTTGATGATCTTGATGAAATCTTTGCATTCGTTCAGGCCAATGCTTTTGGGCAGCTGATATCCCGCAGCGAGGGGCGAATTTGCTCGACGCACCTGCCTTTTTTACTCAGTGAAGATCGAGCCCAATTGATTGGGCCTCTGGCGAAAGTAAATCCGCAGTATCAACGGATAGAAGGTCAGACAGATCCCCAACAGATCAGGCGCAGGTAATGGATCGGCTTGAAGCTGAAGGGTCGCACGAATTAGTCAGCGCGATGCGACATACGCTCACATAATGTCAGGGTACAGTAAAAATGTTTTAGTCGTCCGAGTAGCTGATTTTTATGGCGCTACTCTGGTGCGCAAATCCGACACCTGCAGGGTGTCATCAACCGGGTTGCAGTAGCGTTTAGTCTCCCTTCAGAACCACACCAACCTCTTTTGCGTAGTCGTTCCAGGCGGCTTTCATCTCCTTGAGCATCTCGGGTAGTTCTTTTGCCAGGTTGTTGCTCTCACCAATATCGGTCGACAGGTTGTAAAGTTCCCACTTCCCAGGGCCATAGGGTGGTGCGACTTTAACCGCTTTAAAATTACCTTGTCTTACCCACTTGTTGTCCTGCATCTCACCGCCAATGTACTCATCATCCGTGTAGGCAGAAGCTAAGGCTCCGGTAAGAACAGCATGTAAAGATTTACCTCTGATGGGCTCCAGAGTTTTGGTATCTTCAGTAGCCTGCGTTGCTTCTTCAGGTGCTTTATATTCTGACCCGACTATCCCGGAACGGTAACCTTTACCCTTGTTGGAGGTTGGCGTTTCCTTTGGCGCGTTACCTGGCAGGCCGACATTTGCAAAATCGAGAATGGTTGGCATGATGTCCCATACATAAGCAAAAGTATTTATTTGGCGGCCACCTTGAATACCTGGCGCATCGATAATCAGAGGGCTGCGAATACCGCCTTCGGCCACGGTCATTTTGAACATGCTCAAGGGACCACCGCTGGCGGAACCCCACCCCATACCGTAAGCGTAATGCGACATTGGTTCACCAATATTGTCGATACTATTATCAAACTGACTGAACCATTCGCTGCCAAAGTTGCCCGGGTAATCTTCACTGTACCAGGGGTTGGCACCGTTATCTGACATAAAAATAACCAGGGTATTATCGTATTCACCGACATCTTTCAGGTAGTCGGTTACCCGGCCGAAATGATAATCCATGTTTTGCACCATGCCAGCATAGACTTCCATACTTTTTGCTTCGAGCTCTTTGCGCGCCGGGCTAAGTGACTCCCAGGCTTTGAGCATCTTGTGACGGGCGGGTGTAGTGGTATTGTTAGGCACGATGCCGAGTTCGACGGCGCGCTTTGTACGCTGCTCTTTCAGTACCTCGTAGCCTTCATTGTATTTATCTTTATTAACGCTCTTCCAGGGTTCTGGTACGTGGAGGGGGTCGTGCGGAGCGGTGAACGCCAGATAGGCGAGGAAGGGTTTACCATCCCCTAGATTCTGGCGAATGTTGTCGATCAGAAAATCGGTGTAGTTTCGGGTTGCATAAAAATCTTCAGGCAGCTCTGTAAGACGGTTATGGTCGAGTACGTATTCAGCCATCGGCTCCTGTTCGGCGAGCATACCGAACATATCACTCCAATAACTGGCTCCACCAAACAGCATACTCAAAGAGTGATCAAAGCCGCGGGCGGCAGGAAACTGTTCAGGATCGTGCCCCAGATGCCATTTGCCCGCCATGTAGGTGTGGTATCCATTGGCTTTAAGTGCCTCAGCCAGTGATTCAACGCGGTCGTTCAAGTGACCTTCATAACCGGGTTGGCCACGTTGTGCAGACGTGATTAATTCACCCATATTGCCTAGTCCAGCGAGGTGGTTGTCGGTACCTGTTAACAGCATGGAACGCGTTGGTGAGCAGCTAACAGAGACATGAAAATCGGTAAACATCACGCCATTTTCGGCCAGAGCATCGAGGTTCGGCGTGGGGATTTCACTGCCAAATGAGCCCAGATCGGTCCAGCCGAGATCATCGGCGACTACCAGCAGGATATTGGGTGGCTTGCTGAATGCTGAGGGTGACAGGCCGAGTAAAAGTGTGCCAGCAACCACCACTATTCCATTCTTTATTGAGTGAAGCATTTTAACATCCCTTTTAAAGCTCATTTACTACTGTAGCATTTCGGATTTTATAAGTGTTCTGGTGTAAAGGTGAAGTTTGCATGGGTTGATGCACATCAAGTTAGCATTGTGGTGGGCAGATGATTCTGGCGGAGAAGTTTGTGATAATAAGTGGGTTGTAAAAAACACTTTACTGAGTTGTTGGGAGCCTTTGTTATGATGATGCACAGAATCTGTGCTATCGGCAAGTTAATGCAAAATACCCTAAAAACGGATATTAATGCTCTTTTTTCTGGTTTTATCTGCCAGCAGAAATATCTCCAGCTCTTGCAAATCGAGGGCATGCACAGATAGTTAAATCAAAGCCAAAACCATTTACTACCAATAGTTTTTAATCATATCTTTTTAATCAATTTTTTTAATCAAGTTAACGGAGCACATTATGCCGACCAGGGTTTCTGAATACATGACAAGCAAGCTAATAACGGTACAGCCGGAATTGGGTGTCCGTGAAGCTTTTTTCGTGATGCGTGATGAAGGTATTCGGCATCTGCCAGTTATTGATTCCGAGGGTCAGTTGGTGGGCATTGTCAGTGATCGGGAATTACGCCGCCCGGACTGGGTAGATGAAGACCGGGATATTACCCATATCTATGATCTTAATGATGATCTTGAGGTGGCTGATATCATGGTGCGTAAGGTATTCAGTTTGCATACTTATGACTCCCTGAGTAAGGCGGTGAAGCTGTTTCTGGAGCAACGCGTGGGAGCGGTGCCGGTGCTCGACAAGACAGAGAGTATCGTCGGAATGCTGTCAGCCATCGATCTGTTGCAAGCCTTTGATGACCGGCTGGATGCCGAACGCGGACGTTAGCGATATTGCAATAAAGTACACCGGTTCACAGGTGTGCTTTGGATCACGGCCAGGGTTATAAAGTTTTACTTATACCTCCTCCCATCGAATTGTCCTTTCTCCAGGCTACTTCTTGTCCAAGCCACTTTTTTCTCCAGGCTCTTTTCACATGGGACATTTTACAGAGGCTTCTTTACAGAATTTATTGTTATGCAGCAGATTGGGCCGCCTGCGGATTGAGTGGCTCCTCATCTTTCTTGCCGAGCAAATCTTCCAGAATGAGATAATTCACCGGAATAATCAGCAGGGTGATAATGGTGGCGAAGAGAATGCCAAAGCCCAATGAAACAGCCATCGGGATCAGGAACTGGGCTTGCGTGCTCTTCTCGAAAATGAGCGGCATCAGGCCGCAGAAAGTGGTCAGTGAAGTCAGCAATACGGGACGAAATCGAGCTACTCCGGCACTGCGAACAGCCTCTACTAAGCTGATGCCGCGTTGGCGTTGCTGGTTGGTGTAATCGACCAGTACCAGTGAATCGTTAATCACCACTCCGGTCAGTGCCAGCATTCCCATCAGGCTCATGACCGTTAGGCTCATGTCCATGATCCAATGCCCGACAATGGCGCCCACGGCGCCAAAAGGGATGACCGACATCACAATGAGCGGCTGGATATAGGAGCGGAAAGGAATTGCCAGCAAAGCGTAGATCACAAACAACACGCCAATGAGTCCCCATCCAAGACTGGCAAACGAATCTGCCTGTTCGCGAGCTTCCCCTTCGAGACTGTAATCAATGTCAGGATAGATCGCCTTGAGCTCCTTCATATAGGCGTTAAGGTCGCGTTTTATCGCTTCGATATCCGCGGTTTCCTTGTTGGCGTCCGAGGTGACATTAACGACCCGTTGGCGATCAATTCGATAGATGGTGGTGGGACTGCGTCCGGGAGAGATATTGGCGACTTCACTGAAGGGGACTTCCGCTCCCTGGGGTGTACGAATGTACATGTTGTAAAGGTTGTCGAGCGATTGTCGTTCGTCGGCCGGATAACGCACCATCACACGAACGTCCTCGCGACCGCGCTGGATCCGCTGAATTTCAAAGCCAAAAAACGCAGCTCGAACCTGGCGGGCAAGGTCATTCAGGTTTAGTCCGAGCAATTCCGCTTGTGGCTTGATGTCGAGTTGTAGCTCCTCCTTGCCATTGGACAGACTGTCCTGGATGTCAAACAGGTCGGGATAGCTAGCAAGTCGCAACTTCAGTTGGTCGGCAACTTCACGCAGTACCACGAAATCATTGCCATACAGTTGGATATCCACCGGGTCGCTGCTGCGGCCTATCTCGGCTCGCAGGGTCAGGCTTTCGGCGCCGGGGATATTGCGATCATCTTGCGCCATTGATTGACCAGTTGTGAGCTGGTGACATTCAGGGTGCGATGTTCTGGCGGGGTAATTTCGAACATCACTCGCCCGCTATTGGACTGCCCGCTACTGCCGCCGCCAACCGAGCCGGTGGTGGAAAGGATATGGGTGATCACGCTCTCACCGGTATCGGGGTCGATGTATTGCTGCTGTAATTGCCTGGCCATCTCGGTGATATGCCGAACATGCCGGTCGGTGACATCGAATGGGGTTCCCGCGGGCATGATGATCGATGCTCGCGCTGTTTCGCTCTGCACTTTTGGAAAGAAAATGAAATGGGTCCAGCCGCTAAATACCATGGACAATACGATGGCCGAGATACCGCAGATCAGTGACAGGGAGAGGTAGCGGTGCGCCAGTGCCCGGTCGAGAACCGGCTGGTAATAACGGATGATGCCCCGCTCGAGACTTCTGGAAATACGCGTCTGAATCTGCGCGAAGACGTTATCTCCTGAGCTGGGCGGTTTGATATTTTTAAGATGAGCCGGCAGCACGAATTTGGATTCGATCAGGGAGAACATCAAGACCGGAATAACGATCAACGGTATTTGCGCAAAAATAGCACCACGAGGACCACCTATCATAAGCAGTGGTGCGAAGGCGGCGACCGTGGTGAGAACGCCGAAGGTCACCGGAATGGAAACCTCCTGAGTGCCTTCTATCGCGGCGCGTAACGGATTTTCGGAGCGTTGCAGGTGGGTATAAACATTTTCCCCGGTGACAATGGCATCGTCTACCACGATGCCGAGTACCAGAATAAAGGCAAACAGGCTGACGATATTGAGGGTGACGCCCAACATCGACATAACGATAAAACTGCCCAGGAACGAGACGGGAATACCGATCAGTACCCAGAAGGCCAGAGAGGGGCGCAGAAATAGACTGAGTAGCAGGATCACTAATATGCCGCCCTGCAGGGCGCTATTGGTGAGGGTCTTGAGCCGTGCCTTGACGATCTTCGAGCGATCGCGCCAGTAACTTAATTCTACCCCCTCAGGCATGGAAAGCTGGGCGTTGCTGATGTAACGCTTTACCGCATCGGCCACATCGATAGCGCTCTGGTTACCAATCCGGTAGATTTCGATGAGCACCGCTGGCCGACCATTGTACTGGGTAAAAATAACCTCCTCTTCGAAGCCATCCTGTACGCGGGCAATATCGCTCATCCTTAGCAGGGTGCCATCGCTGCGGGTCAGGATGATCACCTCTTCAAAGTCATGCTGGGTGTAGGCCTGGCCCTTGGCGCGTACCAGTACCTCTCCACCGAGGGTTTTAATGTTACCGGCGGACAGATCCAATGAGCTGCCACGTACCCGGTCGGCGACCTGCTCCAGCGTTAAGCCATACTCTTGCAGGGTGCGCTCATCCACCTCGATGGATATTTCATAGGGACGCACGGCGTCGAGTTCTACCTGGGAAAGCTCGGGTAAACGGATCAGTTCGTCACGTATACGCTCGCCGAGCTGACGCAGTTCCATCTCATTAAGTTCACCGCTGAGCACGACACTGATTACCTCACGCTTGTGTTGCTCGATGGCAATGACCGGACGTTCGGCATCGGCGGGGAAGGAGCTGATGGCATCGACACGGCTTTTAATGTCGTTCATCAGGTCGCGGGTGTCATAGCCGCTGGCGATTTCGATGTTTACGCTGGAACGCCCTTCCACTGAACGTGAGGTGATTTTGTCGATTCCCTCCAGATCATAAACTGCTTCCTCAACGCGGATGCTGATACTCTCTTCTGCTTCGCTGGGCGTAGCGCCTCGATAGGCGACATTGACCGAGACGATATCGAGATTGATATCCGGGAAGACTTCCAGCGGGATACGGTTGTTGAGGGAGTAAAGGCCGGCACCGATAATGGTCACCAGCAGCAGATTGGCAGCAACATGATTGCGGGCGAACCAGGCGATCATTCCGTGCATGCTTTAGCTCCCCTGATCCGTTTGGGCTGCAGGAGTGGCACTCTCTGGCACCCTGGGTTTATCAAGGGCGGGCTTGTTATTGGCTATTTGGGTGGCGCCGTCCAGCATGCTTATGGTCACCCGGGTGCCCGTGGTAGCGGAACCGGTCGGGGAGACAACCAACAGGTCGCCGGTGCTAACACCGGTATCGATAATGGCCGAACGGGCGTCGCTCCAGACCACATCGACGCCAATACGCTGTAACAGCTTATTACGAACCAGAGCGACCTGGTTATCCTGGCGCAGCGCACTGCGCGGGATAACAAACACATCGCTTAGCAGGGTGCCCTGAATATCGGCTTCCACAAATTGGCCGATCTTTAGTGGTGGCTGGCCGCTACCATCGTTACCGTAGGGGTCGTCGATACGTGCAACCACAAACAGCTGACGACTGTTGCTGTCAACGGCACCTTCGGTGCGCACAATCCGTCCTGCCCAATGGTACTCGTTACGGCCCAGTCGTGCCCGGGCGATTATTGCCGGGTAGCTGATGTCAGTCGTGGGGCGATTACCACGATACAGCTCCGGCGTTTCGATAAACTCCAGCTGACGATTGTTCAGCGGCAGGCGAATTTCGACAAAATCGATGGCATAGATCGTCGCCAGCGAGCTACCGCTATTAACGTACTGGCCGAGGTCTACCACTTTGCTGAGGATGCGACCAGCGTAGGGAGCACGAATTTTGGTGCGTTCGAGGTCCAGCTCCGCCTGCCGATACATGGCTTGCGCTGAAGCGATCTTGGCTTGCGCTGAAGCGAGCTGGGGTTGGCGCAGTACCAGCGCGGTGGGTTTCCCCTCTTCGCCGAGGCGCTGCCAGTCTTTTTGTGCCTGCTGGGCGCGAGCGCGCTCCTCGGCGAGTTCAAAACGTGCCTGAATCAGCGTGGCACGCGCCACCACCAGGGCGGACTGGTAATCGCGATCATCGATCTTCAGTAGCACCTCTCCCTGATCAAAAAAACGGCCTTCGCGGAAGTTTTTCGAGACGCTGACGATCGAGCCCGAGACTTCGGGAATCAGGCTGCCCTGGGTGTGCGGCTGCACGGTGCCATAGGAGTTCAGGCTAATCTGGTAATTGGTCGGTTTCAGGGTGACCACTTCGACGGACAGTTGCGCTCTGGCTTGCGGGCGCTTGATGGGCTCCGGTTTATTATTGACGATATAGTTCACCGCCGCTGCGCTGAGTGCCAGCACGATTAAGGGTGAAATTATCTTGCGCAAACGGGGCATCAGGGTTCCTCGAAAGGGCTGGGCGCCAGGCCAAAATCCCCACCAAGGGCGAGGAAGAGTTTAATTCGATTCTGTAGTAGACGGTTGCGCACATCGATCTCATCGCTTTGTGATGCGAAGCTGCGGCGTCGGGATTCGAGAACCGTAACAAATTCCACCAACCCTGAGCGATATTGCTCAAAGGCCAGCTTTTCAGCCGCGATGGAATCTTCCACGGCCTTCTTGAGCGAGACCTGCTGGAGCAATAACAGGCGTTCGTCGTTGAGCGCCTGCTCAACATCAGAGAAGGCGCGTTGCAGCGCACTGGCGTAGTCTGCTTCGGTTTCGCGGGCACTGGCGAGCGCCTGAAGCTCGCGGGACTCCAGGCGACCGGCATCCCACAGCGGGGCGGTCAGCCCGCCAAGCAGGGACCAGGCCAGATAATCACTGGTCATCAGGTTGCTGAACTCGCCGCTACTGTAACCACCATTGGCTGACAGGCGAATGCTGGGGAAGCGTGCCAGGTGCGCGGCTTCGGTACGCGCATCGGCTGCCCGTAGCCGCAGTCGCGCGGCAATCAGATCTTCACGGCGCAACAGTAACTCCGACGGAATCCCTGCCGGGGGTGGTGCGGTTAGCAGCGGGACATCGGCCGGGGCAACCAGCGCAGTGGCTGGATAGCGGCCGAGTAAAATTTCCAGCTCACGAATGCTTTGCTGAAGCGTTTGTTTGCGCGCCTGCACCCTGGAGCGTTCGCCTTCCAGTTCGGCGCGACCCAGATAGAGATCGAGGGAGTCATTGATTCCACCAAGGTACCCCTGGCGAATGATCTCGACGTTATCGGTCTGGTTGCGTTCGCGTTCTTCGACCAGGTTTAACTGCATACGCGCTTCGCTGACGTTAAACCAGGCTCTGGCGACATCGCTGGCAAGATTGAAACGGGATTGTTCAAACTCCGCCTGGCTGGCCTCATAGTCGGAGATGGCGGCGCGGGTGCGGGCGTCCAGTTTTCCCCACACGTCGAGTTCCCAATTGATGTCCAGCCCGGTTGAGAAACGGTTATCAATAACGCTGTTACCCGAGGGGTTTTGCCTCTGCCGGTTGCCGTCCAGCCGGCCAGTCAATTCCGGGTAACGATCCGCACCGACGATACGAGCTTCAGCCAGGGCTCTCTCCGCTCGAGCTTGCGCAGCGCGTAATTGATAGTTGGCAGAGATTGCCTCTGCTACCAGGGCATTGAGGTTGTCATTAGCAAAACTGCTGAGCCAGGGTTCCTGGTTCATTTGCTCTTGCAGTTCTTCGGCAGACCATTGCTCCGCGATGATCGGCGTCGACTCAGGCACCTTACTTTGCATAGGGCTACAGGCTGCCAAAAGCATACAACCTAATAAGGTTCCTGTGATGGGGGGGCGTCGACACATAAATGGCTGAGCTGCTATCGTCTTTTATTTGTAGTTAACCTAGAGTTTACGTCACGGCTGGCGCTTCTTCATGCCTTATTACGGATCCTTTACAGTGGCTAGCCATAATCCGGGATGTATATTTTCAGCGTGTTAAGAACGTGCGTTGAAAGAGCGATCTGGCGACCTTCGAGGAAACGATTTTTTGGTGACGTCATTGCCTGGTTTACGGGCTCCAGAAGACCTGTAAATGAGGCAGGCCAAGAAAGGCTCGAATAGGCATTTTCCGGGTATCATCTGCCGCTAAAGCCTGGCTGAGAGTGCGATACTTTTCCTGGCCTTGTAATAGCAATATGAGCAATTTTGATGTGGCGAGTGGTCTATAACCCAGACTCATGCGCTCGGAGGGTTCAACCGGTGCTTGCATAGGCCAACATCGCTGCTGGTTGGTTGCACTCAGGGCCTGTTCGAGAAGTGGGGAATCCGGGAACAAAGACGCGGTATGACCGTCATTGCCCATTCCCAGTAAACACACATCAAAGGGTGAGCTGATCTGTTCGATGCGCTGTTCGCAGTTTGTCTGGCCTTGGTTGGCAGAGAGTTCATCTCCTTTAAGGGAAATAAATCGCGCTTTTTGAGCCCGCCCCGTTAGCAGTCTTTGCCTGATCATGCGCTCATTGCTGTCCGCTGAATCTGTGCCAACCCAGCGTTCGTCGGCAAGACTGATCTCTATACGCGACCAGTCGAGATCGGTATTGGCCAGAATATCGAACAGCTCTCCCGGCGTTGAGCCGCCAGACAGGATCATGCTGGCACCGGGGTTACTTTGTAAAGCCCTTTGAAGGTGCTGCTGAATAAGGTCGGCAGCAGCCTGACTGCTCTCAGTGTGGCTCTTAAACGCATGCCATTGCGCTGAGGCTAATCCATTGGGTACTGTAAACGTGGTATTTTGCATAAGGTTAATAATACGAAGGGCGGGTGATACTGGCAACTTGATGCGTGTCGGCGGATGCAATTGCTAAGCTAAGCTGAGCTTAGCAAGCGTCACCTGTGGCAAAAGCCACTTGTTGTAAAAATATAAAAGGGATTTCCCGGGAGAACTAAGTATGACCCTGTTAATAGCGGGAATGATGTTGTTTATAGCAATCCATCTTGTGCCGACAGTGACTGGCTTGCGCGTTGCGCTGGTAGGCCGCCTTGGTGAACTGCCTTATAAAGGAGCTTTTGCGCTGATTTCGGCGGTTGCGTTTGCCATGATCGTGATGGGTAAGGGGCAGGCTCCCGTTATTGATGCGTGGACCCCTCCAGGTTGGGGGCGTGCTTTGACCGCGCCTTTAGTGTTGATGGCATTCATACTGTTGATCGCAGCTTACCTGCCATCAAACCTGAGGCGGCTGACACCGCATCCGATGTTGGGAGGTGTTTTGGTATGGGCCATTGGCCATTTGCTGGCAAACGGTGATCAGGCCTCGTTGATACTGTTTGGAGGTTTTGCGGTTTATTCCATTATCGCTATTGCTTCAGCTAATCGTCGAGGAGCCGAACGATCCACGTTAAAGCGAGCCTGGTATTGGGATCTTCTAGTGGTGCTGGTGGCGACAGGATTATGGACGGCGGTGTTGATTTATCATGGCTCTTTGTTTGGTGTTCCTCTGCGCTGAGCATTCATCTAGCGATTTCCTGGTGATCGGTTTCTTTGCAATCGATTCCTGGTTAATTGATCTCTTGTTATAGGGATGATCTGTAAAAAGCGAGTCACAGATCATCCTGCAGGCCACTTCTGTTAAAATGCTGATCGTTATGATGTCCGGTATGTTTAATGCGTATCTGATTAGCAAGGTATTGCTTTGACGTTACTACTTGAAACAGCGCACCTTAGTTATGACTTCTAGTTATGACTTCTAGTTATGACTTCTAGTTATGACTTCTAGTTATGACTTCTAGTGATGCCTCCTGAGTGGTGCTTTA
>JAUXFT010000052.1 GCA_030622755.1 Aestuariirhabdus sp.
ATGCAAGATCAGGATCGTTCAAAACCGCGTTGGACTTCCCAATCGGTAACCCGGCGGTCGTATTCGGCTTGTTCCCAGCGCGCGGCATGCACGTAGTGGTCGATCACTTCATCACTAAAGGCTTCACGTAACATTGCTGATTCGCTCAGTGCGACCGTGGCTTCACGTAGGGTAGATGGAATCTCCTCGACCTCAGAACCACTTTCGTAAGCATCACCCACATAGGCGGCTGCCAGTTCCAGCTTGTTGTTTATGCCATCGATACCCGCGGCAATCTCGGCGGCAATCGCCAGATAAGGGTTGAGGTCACCGCCACCCACCCGGCACTCGACCCGTACCGATTTACTGCTTTCACCGCACACCCGATATCCTGCCGTGCGGTTATCCATGCTCCAGATGGTTTTGGTGGGGGCAAAGGTTCCTTTGACGAAACGTTTATAGGAGTTGATATTCGGAGCCAGGAAATAGGTGACTTCACGGGCGTGCTTCAATAAACCCGCCATATAATTTCTCATCAGTTCTGACATACCGTGTTTAGCTGATGGGTCATAGAACAGAGATTCACCGTCCAGCGACCAGAGAGACTGGTGAATATGGGAGGAGTTGCCTGCAGAATCATCGTGCCATTTGGCCATAAAGCTGACCGATTGTCCCTGCTGCCAGGCGATCTCTTTACAGGCGTTTTTAATGATGCAGTGATTGTCCGCCATGGTGATGGCTTCGGCGTACAGGACGTTAATCTCTTCCTGTCCTGCGGAGGCTTCGCCCTTGGAGCATTCAACGGTAATGTTAGCGCCCTGCAAGCCCTTGCGGATTGCCCGCATGACATTCTCTTCTTTAGTTGTCTGGAATATGTGGTAGTCCTCGTTATAGTCGCTGACTAAATCGAGGTCTTTATAGTTCTTCCGGCTGGCTTCTTCATAACTGTCTTTGAACAGGAAGAATTCCAGCTCTGTTCCCATGAAGCCTTTCATGCCCATCTGTTCAAGGCGCGCCAGTTGTTTTTTCAGGATTGCACGAGGAGAATGAGGAACCTCCTGATGGGTATGATGATCCAGCAGGTCGCACAGCACCAAAGCGGTCCCTTCCAGCCAGGGGATGCGTCGCAGCGTGGCCAGGTCGGGTTTCATGGTGTAGTCACCATACCCGCTTTGCCAGCCGCTGGACTTGTAGCCGGAGACGGTTTCCATCTCCATGTCAGTCGCTTGCAGATAATTGCAGCCATGGGTTTCCTGCCACGCCTGATCGACAAAAAACTCGGCTTGAAAGCGCTTACCCATCAGGCGACCTTGCATATCAATCTGACATACCAGAACTGTATCAATCTCACCGCAGGCTACGGCCTCTCTTAATTCATCCAGTGTTAGTTTTCCAGCCATAACTTTCGGTCTCGTCGATGGTTCTATTAGGTGTTGCGCTATTTGTAAATTTTTAGAAAGATTGTTGTTAAAAAAGACACGAACTCAAATAGGCAAACAGTAAAGTTGTTGATAGAACGCCCCGGGATAGTTCGCCGGGGAGTTCAGTTGGTTGCCTGTTTTCAGGTTGGCCGGCTGTTACACCGGTCGTAGTTGGTCAGAGGGTTAGTAGCGATAGGGTTTACCCGCTTTAGCCATGACGGCAGAGTACTCTTTAAGGATTTTAACGACTCGGGCGTTGCGATCGCTCTTCGCCGCAATTTCATCCCAGAACTTATGCGCTTCCGCTTCGACGGTTGCCCACTCGGCGTCTGGAATCGAGGTCAGTTTCATCTTGGTTCCCTGAGTACGCAATCTGGCTTCGCCACCCCAATACCAGTATTGACGGTAGTAGTGAGAGCTATCCATACACAGCCTGAACAGCGTCTTCAGGTGCTCGGGTAATTCATTCCAACGGTCTGAATTGGCAAAATAGGAGCCTGCCCATGCACCAGAGATGTTGTTAGTGAGGAAGTAGTTGGTGACATCAGCCCAGCCAACGGTGTAATCCTCGGTGATGCCAGACCAGGCGATACCATCGAGTTCACCGGTTTGGACGGCCACCTCGATATCTTCCCAAGGCAAGGTAACCGGAACGACGCCGAAACGAGACAGGAACTTACCGGCGGTAGGGAAGGTAAATACGCGTTTGCCTTTCAGGTCTTCCAGGCTGTGAATGGGCTCAACGGTGGCGAAATGGCAAGGATCCCAGGCGCCAGCGCCTAACCAGGTTACCCCCTCAACCTCACCGTAGGCTTCTTCCCAGATCTCCTTGAGTCCATACTCGTTAAACAGTACCGGTACGTCGAGACTGTAGCGGGTAGCAAACGGGAAATAGCCGCCGAATACAGAAATATCTACGGGGGCAGCAATTGAGTCATCATCACTTTGTACGGCATCGATGGTGCCTTTCTGCATAGCCCGGAACAGCTCTCCGGTCGGGACCAGTTGGTCTGCGAAGTAAAGTTCAATCTCCATCTCGCCATTCGCTGCCTTGTTAAAGGCATCGATCGACGGCTTGATAACGTGCTCAGCGAGTGCAGGGCCAGCGTAGGTTTGCAGACGCCATTTGATCTTTTTATGGCTGTTTGCGTGAACCGCAGGCGCGCTAATAGCGGATGCCCCAGCGACGGCAGCGGAAGCTACCCCGGCTTTTTTGAGGAAATCTCGGCGACTGTTTAGTTTATTATCATCCTTATCTATTTTGTCACTCATGCTATTTCTCCTTGAGAGAGATTGGTACTGCTCAGGTTGTCTGGCTCATTGGCCGTTATTGTTATTACTACTCCATTTTTCTCTTTGCTTTCTATGTTTTCTATATTTCAAGAAGTGATTATTAGTCACTTTTTTATTTTCCATAATACAGTTCCGGTAACCAGAGGGCTGTTTGTGGAAACGCTGTGACAATGGCCAGGGCCAGGGTCATGATCATTACGAAAGGAATGATCGATCGATAGATGTCTCCTAACGATATTTCCGGAGGGGCCATCGCACGCATTAAGAATAGATTGTAGCCAAAGGGTGGCGTCATGTAGGCGATTTGGCAGGTAATGGTATACAGGATGCCATACCACACCAGATCGAAGCCCAATGCTCCGACTAAAGGAACAAACAGGGGGGCAACGATGACCAGCATGGCCGTGTCGTCGAGGAACATGCCCATGATGATATAAGAGAACTGCATCATGATTAGTATTTGCCAGGGGCTCAGGCCAAGACGATCGACAAATAATGCTTCTATAGCACGTACGGCTCCAAGGCCATCAAACACCGCACCAAAGCACAAGGCTGCGAGAATAATCCACATAAACATGCAGCTGATAACCAGGGTCTTTTTCAGTGTTTCGTCCATTACCTTACGCGTCATGCGTCCTTTAAACAGCGCGGCCAGCGTGGCTGCAGCGGCACCATAAGCGGCACTTTCTACCAGACTGGCGATTCCCATCAGGAACACACCGGTCATCGAAAAAAAGATAACCAGTGGTAAAATTCCGGCACTTAGCAGTTTCAGTTTTTCCGTCAGAGGTACCCGACGTTCCTCTTCGGGAAGGGCAGGACCCATACTGGGTTGCAGCTTGCAGCGGATCACGATGTAGATCACAAACAGGGTTGCCATGATGAGTCCGGGGATAATTCCGGCCATCCACAGTTTGCTGACCGGCTGTCGGGCGATCATGCTGTACAACACCATGACCACGCTGGGGGGAACCAGAATTCCCAGCGAACTTCCCGCCTGAATCACTCCGGTGACCATGATCTTGTCATAACCCCGTCTGAGCAATTCAGGTAGTGCGATGCTGGCGCCAATGGCCATACCGGCAACGCTCAGGCCGTTCATGGCCGAGACGATGACCATCAGGCCGATGGTGCCGATGGCCAGACCACCATTGAGTGGCCCCATCCAGACGTGGAACATCTTGTAGAGGTCTTCTGCTATGCCGGATTCCGAGAGCATATAGCCCATATAAACAAACAGCGGCAGGGTCAGCAGTGGATACCACTTCATCAATTTCATGCTGGAGTTGAATGCCATTTCTGCCCCGCCGTCTCCCCACATCAACAGCGCGGAAATAACGGCGACAAAACCGATGGCTGCAAACACGCGCTGTCCCGTCATCAGCATGACCATCATCGATGCGAACATCAGCAGGGCAATCGCTTCATACGTCATGCGAGTGTTTCCCCTTTCAGCTTGGCGATGTCTTTAAAGAAACAGGAGAACGCTTGCAGCAGCATCATAAAAATTCCGATCACCATGATGATCTTTATCGGAGCCATCAGGGGAGCCCAGGCGGAGTAACTTTCTTCGTTATATTTGAGGGCGTATTCAGTACTGGAAATGCCGCCATACAGCAAAAATCCCAGATAGCAGATCAGAAATAGAATGGTCACCGCATCGACGGCAGTTTTGGTTTTGTCACTCCAGCGGGTATAGAACAGGTCCATCCGCACGTGACCGTCTTCCTGCATCGAATAGGCGCCGCCCACCAGGTAGTAGGCAACCATGACAAACTGGGCCAATTCCAGAGACCAGAGGACCGGCATGAAAAAGGTTTTCATGAATGAGGAGTACAGCAGGATTCCCAGCATGACGAACACCAGGTACATTGCGCAGCGCCCGACGACACGATTCACCTTGTCTACGTAATGCACATACAGTCGTATAAAGTTTGGCATTCCCTGTTCCCTGTCCTCTACTCAATGGTTATTACTATTGTTATGGTTTTATATGATCAATGATCAATGATCATTTATGCATTAAGTGTTTTTTGTGCTTGTTGTAATTTTTCGGCTAAAAAATCGGCTAATCGTTGTTGGCCCTCTGCGTCGGCTATCAAGTCGTTGCGTATCTCGATCATGACGTTGGCCAGTCCGTTAGGCAGTGCGTGCTCCTTAAGCGTGTGCGTAACGCCGTCTTCCGGACCATAGGGCTCGTTTCGGCGCATAATAAACGCTTCAGGATCATCGGTTGGTGCGAGCAATGCATCCGCCAGGCGGGTGTCGCTGTCGTGAAGAATGCCGATGTCCAGAGTGCGTTGAACACCTTTGTATACCGGTACGAAAGAGTGAATGGTGATCAGGATTGTCGATTGCTGATTAGCCGCTCTCTGCTTAATCAGTTCGGATAAGTTGTCTCGAAAAGGCTGATATATCCTGGCGATGCGCTGCAGGCGTTGTTGTTGTGTCAACGCTTGATTACCCGGAATTTCATGCACTTCACTGAACGCTACGATGGCATCGCTGGCTGAGGGCGGTCGATTGCAATCATAGACGAGTCGGGAAACGCAGGCGCTGAATAATGGCGCGTCCAATGCCCGGGATATCCTGCGGGCTACTTCCACCGCGCCAGGATCCCAGCTGATATGGCTGTGGAGTAGTTCTGTATCAAGACCGAGGTTAGCGAGAGGATCGGGTATAAAGTTGCTGGCGTGTTCACAAACCAATAGACAGCTGCTCTGTCCTTGTGAGTTGGTGATCTCAAAAGATTTTTCGATTAATTGCGGCATGTCGATTTGTGTTGTGGTGCCCACATTTATCGCCTCTACCCTGAGTGCTGGTTGAACCTTTCAGAAATAATCAGAAACAAAACATACAGATGGATTCATTTCTGAAATATTTTAGACATAATTAAAGCAGATGGTTTAGAATTTGCCACATAACCTGGTGAAATGATTGCGGGTATTTTTTTAAGGAATGAGCAGGGGATGAGATCAACATCTCATGGAATACCTCTCTTCGTGTACTGGAAATGGCCGGAAGTGGGAGTACAGAGTTAGAGTGAAGATGGAATGCAAAAAGCAGTGGGCGAGCATGGAAATGGTCCAGAGATGATTAAAGGGAGATTGTTGTGGTTGAGAAAACGCCGTTTACCGTAGCAGAGCGTATACGTAACCATTTTGAAGGGCTAACGCGCACCGAACGCCAGTTAGCCAACACCATGCTGGAAAACTATCCGATGTCGTGTCTGGGTAGCATTACCGCCATAGCTTCTGCATCAGAGGTTTCAGCACCAACCGTTGTTCGAATGGTAAAGAAGATAGGCTTCTGCGGATTTCCTGATTTTCAATCCTCCCTGCATTCGGAGCTCGAAGAGACGATCAGCAGTCCGATTACCAAATATGACCGTTGGAGTGACAATGCGCCTGACGAGCATATGCTGAACCGGTTTGCCGATGCGGCCATGCAAAACATGCGGCAATCGCTCAAGCATATCGATCCGGCTACCTTTGATGCAGTGACCCGCCTGTTATCACAGGCAGATCACGATATTCATATTGTTGGCGGGCGTATTACCCGTTCCCTGGCGGATTATCTGTTTACTCATCTGCAGGTGATGCGTAAAGGGGTGACCTGCGTGGCGTCTAACTCGAATACCTGGCCGCACTATTTGCTCAATATGGCGCCTGGGGATGTGTTGGTTGTTTTCGATATCCGACGCTACGAGCACAATATTCATCACTTCACCAAAATGGCCAAAGCGCGAGGCGTTCAGGTCGTGCTGTTTACTGATCAGTGGGGATCGCCAGTGGGGCAGTATGCCGATCATGTGTTCAATTTGCGCATTGAGGCACCCTCGGCCTGGGATTCATCACTGGTGATAGTGCTGGTGATGGAAGCGCTCATTGCCGCGGTGCAGGCTGAAATTTGGGGGGACAGTAAGGAGCGTATGAAGGAGCTGGAAACCCTGTTTGATGATACTAAACTGTTTAAAAAATTCTTTTAACAGGCGAGCGAATCAACGCCAGTAGTCAGGGTATTTTATCCAGCTCGAAGAATTCTTCGATATGATTACGTTCCCACATGGCATCCTTGTAGCCCATGTCGATCAGCGTGCCGCAATAATCCGAAGTGAACAGTAAATAGCTGGCCGCAGTTGCGCCGCCCCCTTTCTTGGTAGCACCCACTGCGCGCAGGGCAAGGCGCAAGCTGGGCGGTAGCGAACGAACCTTACGTCCGGCAATCACATCCATCTCCTCCGATGGGGAAATGACCAGGCTATTCACCTGACGAAGGACTAAGCCTTCAGCTTCCCGTACATCGTCGGGAATCAGTGACAGTAGCTCATTAATGCGTTCCATATGTTCAATGTCGCCTTCCAGTGCATCAATAAAGGCGCTGTTGAACATCTGCCCCATGATTTGTGCCATGGAAGGTGTGTGCCGTATTGCTTTGCGTTTGCCCCAATGTATAGGGTTGCGGTTGCTACTGACACCAATAATAAACAACCGATTGGCGCCCAGATGCAGGGCCGGGCTAATGGGTGCGATCTGACGTAACGCGCCGTCACCAAAGTATTCTCGGTGAATCTTCACCGATGGAAAGATGGTTGGGATGGCCGAGGAGGCCAGCAGATGCTGGTAGGTTAATTTGCACGGGCTGCCGATGCGTTGATAACGTCTCCAGAATGCCAGTCCTGGTCGACCCTGGAAGAAATTTACCGATTCGCCGCTGCTATAACCGAGCGCTGTAATGCATAAAGCCTCCAGATTGCCACTTTCGATGGCGCCATCGAGAGCGTCCAGATCGACCGCCTCGCGTAACAGGTCTAGCAGGGGGGAATTATCTAGCAGGGACAGTGGTTTGCCTTCGCTCGAACCCTGGTTGAATAGTGAAAGCCCGATACGAGCAAGACTTTTAAATAGTGACGCTCCTGAAGTTTTGTAGACTTTATCAGGGGAAAGGTTCCGCCAAAGTAACTCAAGATTGTGGACTGCTTCCCTGAATGACCCCGGGTGGCTGGCAAGCGCTGCAGCATTAATAGCACCGGCTGACGTACCGCAGATTATTGGAAACGGGTTATGCGCAGTGCTGGGTAAAATTTCGGTCAGTGCTTTTAGTACGCCAACTTGATAGGCAGCACGCGCGCCTCCACCGGATAGCAGCAGGGCTCGTTTTTCTATTTCCATAGCAGGGAGTCGGTTCCTGATCGTTAAGCAATTATTGGTTGCTGGTAGGGGTTACTGATTATTATTATAAATTTATTACTGGAGAGTGTACCGGTTTTATGACCTCAATTGGGAGTGGTTATTGAGGCGTTTCGCAATGATGTTTTACTCGAAGAACGGTGTCAGGTAGAAAATCAGTCAGGAATGCTTTTGCGGTTATAACCTTCAGCCTGTATTCAGGCTAGCGAAAATGCTGTATCAAATCGCCAAAGCCCCAGCTAAAGGTTCCGATCAGGAGTAGGGAGGCTTCCAGCAGGGTGAAGTTGAATTGCAGTCGTTCAGAGCGTTTGGCGAGTTGCAGATCTTTTTCCGCTTCCATTTCCAGGACGAGCTGGTTGGCATGTTGAGCTGGACCGGGATATTTGCGCAGAATATTTAATTTCGCAATACGCTTTTGCAGATTGTGGGTTCGATTGAGCAGTTTGGTTTCCAGCATTACGCTAATGCTGGAGATAATGCCGAGCATGACAACGGTGCAGCCGGCACGCGTTAACCAGAGAGGATCGTATTCGGGCTGCAGTGAAAAATAGGCCCCACAGCTGAGCAAAATCAGGGTAAGGCTCCATACCAATAAGAGATGAGCGAATGTACGAGGGGACATGGTAAAGATGTTAAAGCTCCTTTTTTCAGGCCGATATCATAGCATGCGGCTTTCGTTATAAAAGCTCAGCGACGATCAGGATTAAACCATTCTAGAGTGGTCGATTGTCAGCGTTAAAGTTTATTTTGATGAGTACATTGATAAGTGCTCTGAGAGAGCCGTGTTGAATCTGGAAGTGGCTTGCTCATATACTCATCAAGGGTGTTTTTATCAGTGTTATCATTGACGGTTAATAAACAGGGAAGCGTATGAACTATCTTTTGTTGATCATTTTAGTAGTGGCTGTGTTACTGCATTTGCTCAAACGTGAATCGAGCGCACTGGTCGTTGGCGTCAGCCTGGTTGTGCTGGCTCTGGTTTCCCGCATGATGTCGGCCTCTGGACTCTCTGTCCTGTGTTTTCTTGCTGCGATTGCGGTGGTGGTGTGTGGGCATCCGTCAATCCGTCAAAAGTGGCTGACCCAGAAACTCTTTGCGCATTTCAAGCAGGTGTCACCCAGGGTCTCTGAAACCGAACAGGTTGCACTGGATGCCGGTACGGTGGGTTGGGATGGACAACTGTTTTCTGGTAATCCGGATTGGCGGGTGTTGCTATCAAACCTCGATAAAGGGCTCAGCGCTGAGGAGCAATCCTTTGTTGATCAGCAGTGCAGTGTTGCGGCGGGGATGTGTGATAACTGGGATATCGCAGTGGAGCGAGCCGATCTACCCGGAGATCTGTGGCGCTATCTAAAGAAAGAAAAATTCTTCGGGATGATTATCCCCAAAGAATATGGTGGGCTGGGTTTTTCCGCCAAAGCACAATCTGCGGTTCTGCAAAAGCTGGCGATTAATGAAACCCTGATGATTGCAGTCGGCGTTCCCAACTCTCTGGGGCCGGGTGAGTTGTTGCTAAAGTACGGCACAGATGAACAGAAACAGTACTATTTACCACGTTTAGCCGATGGTCGCGATATTCCCTGTTTCGGTTTGACGGGCCCTCGAGCGGGTTCCGATGCGACCTCTATTCCTGATATAGGCGTTGTGTGTAAAGACATGCACGAGGGTGAGGAGGTGCTTGGCGTACGCCTGAATTTTGACAAGCGCTGGATCACCCTGGCGCCTATCGCAACGGTGGTGGGCCTGGCCTTTCGCATGTTTGATCCTGAGCACTTGTTGGGTGAACAGGAAGATATCGGCATCACCTGCGCATTGATTCCCCGGGAAACGGAAGGGATGGAAATCGGCCGGCGCCATTTCCCTATAGGGGCACCCTTCATGAATGGGCCGATTAAGGGTAAGGATGTATTTATCCCGCTGAGCTGGCTGATCGGTGGTCCTGAGATGGCCGGGCAAGGGTGGAAAATGCTGGTCGAGTGTCTGTCGGTTGGGCGCTGCATTACATTGCCATCAGGAGCCAGCGGCAGTGGTCGTTACCTGGTTGGCCTGGCGGGTGGTTTTACGCGTATTCGGAGGCAATTTAATTTACCGGTAGCGGATATGGAAGGTGTCCAGGCACCATTGGCGAGAATAGCCGCTTTGGCGTATATCGCACGAGCGACAGTCCGTCATACGGCCAATATGATTGATGCGGGCGAAAAACCGGCAGTACCCTCAGCCATCCTCAAGAGTAACCTGACCGAGTTTCAGCGCCAGATGGCGATCGATGCCATGGATGTTCATGGCGGTAAAACGGTAACGCTGGGTCCGAGAAATTATCTGGGACTGGATTATGCCGCAACGGCAGTATCCATAACGGTTGAGGGTGCCAACATCATGACCCGTAGCCTGATGATTTTTGGCCAGGGTGCCATACGCTGTCATCCCTGGGTGTTGCCAGAGTTGCGAGCGGTTGAGGGAGGAGATATCGTCGCTTTTGATAAGGCAATATTTTCTCACTTTTCTATGGTGGCGGGTAATGCTGCCCGAGCTTTTTCCGGTGCCCTGGGGTTGCCGGGTGATGACACTCCGTTGTCAGGTAAGGCGCAAGCCTATGGGAAAGCGGTTAATCGCTACTGCGCCGCATTTTCGTTAATGGCGGATGTCGCTATGGCTAGCCTGGGTGCATCATTGAAACAGCGGGAACTGTTATCGGCTCGCCTGGGTGATATGTTGTCGAACCTTTATATGCTAAGCATGGTACTCAAGCATTGGCACGAAACTCAGGCGGTGCAGCAAGAGGAGGCGTTGCTCGACTACAGCTGTCAATATTTGCTGTATCGCAATGAGCAGGCGCTGGTTGAATTACTGGAAAACCTGCCGAATCGCGCTCTGGCCTGTGCGGTCCGCTGCCTGGTGTTGCCTTTTGGTCGCAGTTGTAAGGTGCCTTCGGATGCTCTGGTGGCAACGATTGCGCATGAGGTCTCCACCGATTCATTGCTGCGTCAATTTTTGTTGGAAGATACCTGGCAGATACGAGAAGAGGGTCAAAAAAATAACCCATTAGCCAGTTACAATGCGCTGCTGGTGGATTATAAGCGCGCTGCTGAAATCTATCGAACAGTAGATAAAGCCTATTCCCGTGGTGAAATTCCTGCCATGGCGTTACATCCGGAGCAACGTTTTACTGAAGCGGCCAAGGTTGGGCTGATTGATGCTGATGCGTTGGCATTTATGCAGGAGTATGAGGCGAAAGTTCTCGATATGCTCACCGTGGATGATTTTGCGTTTAACGAATTAGCTCGCAATAAAAGTAAGATCATCTGGCACAATGGCAAGCCTAAGGCTTCGCCAAAAGTATCGGCAAAAGGTGCATCCTGAGTTGTAGGAATCCTGAGTGATAGATTGGTATCGTGGGAGTGAACTTAATGGTAGGGTCACTCTCACAGTAAAGGTTGGTGATTGCTGTCGGGCTTGTTGTAGATTTCCCGGAAGGAAGTAAACAGCCAACACTTTAAATTTAACCATTAGCTACCAATTATGCTGGCGTACAATTGTAATTATTCGAGGGGAAATGAATGCAAATAATTAATCGGATTATCGTGCTTCTGCTGTGCACGTTTATTTCAACCACCAGTTTCGCAGAGCGTGAAGTAGAAAGTTATTCAGGCACTATTAGTAACTTCAAAAAAATCGATACCGTTAAGCCATATTTCTCTTCCGCCTATGGCTACGCGTTATTTCCAAACATTGGTAAGGCCGGATTTTTTATCGGAGGTTCCTACGGAGAGGGTCAGGTGTATCGGGGTGGTAAGGTAACCGGGTTTTCTTACGCCGCAGACCTGTCCATCGGTTTTCAGTTAGGTGGCCAGGTGTATAGCCAGGTGGTTTTTTTCCAGGACAAGCGTGCTTACCAGGAATTTATTACCGGCAACTTTGAATTCAGTGCTCAGGCCAGTGCAGTCGCGGTAACCGCCAGCGCCCAGGCGCAAAGCAGCACCGGTGGTGGTTCCTCAGCCGGTGCCAGCACGCATGCTGCATCTGGCGGAGCGCAAATGGATACCAGCTACAACAAGGGCATGCTGGTATTCGTGTTGGGTAAAGGTGGCTTGATGTACGAAGCAGCTATTGCCGGGCAGAAATATGGTTATGAGCCCGTTAAGTAGTTAAATAGAGTTATTCGAAAAGGCCGCACTAGCGGCCTTTTTTTCGCGCGGCTTTTGTGTGCGACTTTTTAGACGTCTTTTTTTACTCGGGATTAGCCGTTATTAATTTTTAAGTTCGGTCGGAAAATTCAGGAGGCAAGAGAAATATATTTTCTGATCAAACTTTGTTCTCTTTGTGGGTTAAATAGTTCGAAATCTGTTTGAAAATCAGTCAATTGTTTTTGCGTTAACCATTCCCTGAAAAAAATGAGATGTGTAGCCGCCCGATCAGGTGATCCTTGTAGTACAATTTCGCGCTTTTCCGCCGTAGCGCTTGATCAACTTTGTTGAGTAATGAACGGCCCATAATAAATATCAGCAGTAGGGTATATAAATGACACCACGGATTAGTAAGCTGCTCGCAGCCTCTTTAATAACTGTTGGGATGAGTGCCGGCGCCGACACAGTCATTGGCGTGTACGCCGGAGCGGGGTACTGGCAAGGTGATTACAGCGGGGATATTGGCAAAAATTCCAGCAGCCTGAACACGCTGGGTATTGAGGATGATAATCACAATTTTTATTATCTCGCCCTGGAGCATCCTTTTCCGTTGGTGCCTAATCTAAAGTTGCAGTACAACGACCTGACCACCAAAGATAGCGCTACCTTGAGCAGTAACAGCGTAATTTTGGGCGCTGCCTACGGGGCGGGTTCCAATGTCACCACCACCCTCGACCTGACCCATACCGATGCGGTTTTTTACTACGAAGTATTGGATAACTGGGTGAATCTGGATCTTGGTCTGGCCGTTCGCAAATTTGATGGTTCCGCGCGCACTTCCGATGGTGTTACCAGCAATCGTCGCGAGCTGGATGGTTTTCGTCCTATGGGTTATATCAAGGGGCAGGGCGATCTTCCTCTGACAGGTTTTTCGGTTGCAGCAGATCTTAATCTATTGCGCGGCCTGGACGATGAAATTACCGATTACAGCGTTAAGGTAATGTACACCAACAGCCTGATTCCCTTGGTGGATATAGGGGTTGAGCTTGGCTATCGTTCCATGGATCTCGATCTGGAAGACCTCGACCAACTGGAAACTGATCTTACCGTAGATGGCCCTTATGCCGGCATAAGTTTTCATTTTTAATTCCAGGGAAGCTCTGAATAATTCGGTAAAACACTGGGTAATTCAGAGCTTCCCTGGTGGGTTATAAACGTGCACTAGAAAAAACGCACTATAAAAAATACAACATAAAAAAGTGCGTTATAAAATACGCTCTAATGGATTAAAATTTATTCGGACTGCTGGTTTCTTAAAAAACTATTGTGCTGTTTTGCAAGGTTGTTTGTTGCTTCGTGAATGAGTGCTTTGGGTGTATTCCAGGGATTGCATCTCTTTCAGGCGGCTGATGGTGCGCCGAAATTCAAAGCTCACTCGACCGCCCTGATAGAGCTCTTCAATGGGTAGCATTGCTGAAACCACGAGTAGGATTCTGCGATCATACAATTCATCTACCAGAGCAATAAAACGTCGTGCTGCATCATCCAACTGCCCCTGTTGCACGCTGCGGTCGATATAACTAATACTGTTGTTGATACTGTCTTCTGTGCCTATTGCGACCTTACGTGTTGAGCAATGTCCTCCTAAAATCGGAATGTCGCTCACAACTATTAGTTTAAAACGTTGGCTGATTTCGATGTAATCGAGTTGGCTTCGTGGACCCGCGCAGAGATCCATAAAGTCGAACCATGCAGCTTCCCGGGAATACATTTTTACAGCAATGTCCCGCCCCTGGATCCGGATATTACCGTGCAGGATTTGATGGCCAGCAGTGTAACGTTTGAATGTGTCTAATAAAGACCGTTGGCTGGTCATTGATAGGGGCGTGAAATAATGTTGTTCCGGGTGTAGTTCACGCAGACGATAATCCTGTTCTCCATCGAGTGCCATGATACGAGTTTGTGCTTTTATAAATGCAATGGCAGGAAGAAAACGCTGACGTTGCAAACCGTCTTGATACAGATGGTCTGGTGCAACGTTTGAAGTGGCAACCAGGGTGACACCCTGTTCCAGCAAGGGTTTTAACAGCCGCGCTAAAATCATCGCATCGCCAATGTCGGTGACGAAAAACTCATCGAAACACAGCACACGGGTTTCCCGGGAAAGCTCAAGGGCAATTTGATTTAGCGGGTTCTTATGACCGCTGTGGCGCTTTAGATCATGGTGGATACGCTGCATAAACCGATGAAAGTGTAAACGTGTCCCAATGCCTTGCGGCAGGCACTGATAAAAACAATCCATCAGATAGGTTTTGCCGCGTCCGACTCTGCCCCAAATATAGAGGCCGGTACATGTGGATGGTTTGCGCCAGGGGATTCTGGATTTTGGCGTAATGAGCTGCTGGTAGAGTTGCTCGAGAGCGATGACAACCTGTTGTTGCGCAATGTCTGCAATAAACCCTTCGTTAGTGAGATCTTGCTGGTAGCGTTCGAGTGGCGTCATCATTAATAAGGGTAAGTTAACTCGGGGTTATAGCAAGCCTGTTGGCACAGTGAAATAGTTCGGGGGCTACCAGGCCCCCGAACTATTTTGTTGAGTGTATGAAGGCTGATGGGTTTCAACATTATTCATACAAAAAAGTTGTTATGTTTTTTGTGACGGGTTTTCCTGCTGAGATTTTTGTTGCTGAGACTGTTTGTTAGTTTGTTTTTTTACTTTGTTGTTTTTTAGCGTAACGTTGGCCTCAGAACCAATATGGAACTCTCCTCGTTTGGCTGCCAGATCCATCTGTTTTTGGCGTTGTGAGAAGCGTGCTTTCTGTTCAGGCGATTTTGTGTCGAAGCAGTGATGACAGCTCACACCTTTGACATAATGATCGCTGGTTTTTTCTTGCTCGGTTATTGGTCTTCTGCACGCGTGGCATTGGTCGTAATGACCTTTTTCCAGTTGATGGTTGACCGCCACCCGGTCATCAAACACAAAGCAGTCACCTTGCCATAACGACTCTTCCTGCGGAACTTCTTCGATGTATTTGAGAATGCCCCCTTGCAGGTGGAAAACCTCATCAAAACCTTGTTCCTTTAAATAGGCCGTGGACTTTTCACAGCGAATGCCTCCCGTGCAAAACATGGCAACTTTTTTATGCCGGTTTTTGTCCAGGTGCTCCTCGACATACCGGGGGAATTCGCGAAAGGTCTCGGTTTTGGGGTTGATAGCATTGGCAAAGGTGCCGATCTCGACTTCGTAATCGTTACGCGTGTCGATCACCATAACCTCCGGATTGCTGATCAATGCATTCCAGTCGGCGGGTTTTACATAGGTTCCTACCACCTGTTTAGGGTCGATGCCTTCAATACCCATGGTAACAATCTCTTTCTTTAGCTTTACCTTGCAGCGCTTGAATGGCATGTCGGCAGTGTATGATTTTTTATATTCAAGTTCTGCCAGTCGAACATCGCTTGTTAACCAGTTCAGCAGGGTGTTCATACCTTGCTCGTCGCCGGCGACCGTCCCGTTAATGCCTTCTCGAGCAAGCAGCAGTGTTCCGCGGATACCATTTTCTTCCATTACCGCGAGTAAGGGCGCGCGCAGTTGCTCGAAATTTTCGAGCGTGACGAACTTATAGAGTGCGGTGACAACAATATTTTGCATGATACATCCTGAGTGCGAGCCGGAACGTAAATCCGGTGCGTTTATGAGGAGGCGAATACTATCAAACTAGCGCGCGTAACGCTCTGTTCATCTGCTGAGTTGATCGGGTGTTATTGAGGTTTCTATATTTTACATAAGCCTGCTTAAGTCTGCTTAATTTTGTTTTTTCTTTCAGGAGCTTTGCAGAGGATTTTTAGGTAATTTACAGATACGACTGTATAGAAGGTCGTGAAAAGGTGAGAAGGAAGAGGATCTTTATCGCTATGTATATCTCTGTATAGCTATGGCTAGGCCTAATGATTGTATAGCGTGCCTGTACAGTTAGCATTGTTGTGGATCCTGCATGGATGTTGATGATGCACATTTAATGATTTTTGGGTTACGATTTTTGGTCCATAAATGGGGACTACACCGTAGGAGTTAAAAGGAGGCTAAAACGGGGTTACAAAGGCAGTGATTTGATCAAGCAGCACAACCATTGCACCTTTTAATACCTGACGACTATTCGGCCGAAGTCATTAGCGGGTTTTATGGACGCTGTTTTTTCTGATACTGCGTAGCAATAATCGGGTGACGGCCGCAAATATTCCCGGGAACCAAGGCGATTGCCACTAATGGGCAAAATAGGTAAGTCGCGCCTTTACCTTGGGGATGACCAAAAATCGTTTTTTCTCGATGGCGTTAAGCGTTGCCCTGGTGACGGTTGCAACGTTGAGAGTGCCGCCGATATCTTTCATGAAACGCGTTCCTGCAAAATGTGTCCAGCCTCGTTGGTTACCATTGGCGTGTCGACCTCCGGGGGCACACCAGCGTAACACCGACACCGGCCCTATCCAGCTCCTGACGCAACACGCTGGCCATGCCAACTACGGCATATTTTGACGCGCTATAAGCGCTGTAACTATAGGTGGCGATCAGGCCACCCAGTGAGCGGACAAAGCAGACTTGTCCCTGTTGTGCCTGGATCATATCCGCCAAAAATACGCGGTCGACTGATCGACTGCCCTGCACGCTGATCTGCATAATGGCATCAAAGCCATCATCGCTTTGTTCGGTAAACTTTTCTCTGGCGACGACGCCAGCGCTAAGGGTCAAAATGTCGGGGGTGCCAACTTGCTAAATATGTCCTTAGCGGACGAGTCAGTAGAGCGTTTTAAAAAAATAGAGAAAATCTGTTCGAAATATGTTCAATTTGCGGCAAAAAACTTAAAATTGGCGTCTAAGCGGCACTTCAGGGTTAATAAACTGCCTTATTTTAGTATCATGGCCCTATCAGAATTGTTTTTGTGATCCTGTTCACATAACAGGATGTAAATAAAGAGATTTCGCGAGGATTGAATGAGTAGGTCACCGGTACATCTTATCGAACAACAGAGCACCATAACGGATGTGGTGGGTGTTGTTTATGTGGTGAATGCAGATGGTTCACGAACCCTGTTGAGTGAAGGTGATGTGGTCGCCCCCGGCCAACTGATTATTACCGGCTCGAATAGCTCATTACAACTCATCCGTGGCGATAAAGAGTTTCTCGTTAATGAAGACTGCGTTGCCTGCCCCCTCTCTGACAGCCAAACAATACTGCAAGCCAATGCAGACGAAGTCGATATCGCCGCCATCCAGCAAGCCATTGCCGAAGGCACCGATCCCTCCGTCTTTCTCGACACCCAACAAGCCAATGAAGTCGATTCCGGTGGCGGCAACACCGTAACCGTAGTGAATCGAAGTGGCGAGCAAACCCTCGCATCCTCCGGCTTTGACACCAGCTTCGAAGCCGCAGACAAATATACCGTTACTTTCGATGAATCCGATGAAGAGCTTGTTTTTGATCGTGATGACTTCGTTCCTCCTGGTGGCGGTGGCGGTGGCGGTGGCAAGTCGGAGGCCA
>JAUXFT010000003.1 GCA_030622755.1 Aestuariirhabdus sp.
ATTCTTCAAACGTAAACCTGCTAGACGTAGAATTTTATGAAGCAAAAACAAACAATTTTCCTGAATTTTTTATCACAACCACATCGGCATACAGACTTAATTTCTCCCTTCATTAAATACAACACCTTAAGAAAAGTACTTATTACGATCCATATTTATCACTTAAAGATACCGCTTAACGTTCATCTGCTGATGCCTTTCTGATTGGCACTTGTAATCGTGAATATATCATCCAGGCCAATCTATTTTACGAAGTGCCTTTACAAATAAAAAACGCCGCTAACGCGGCGTTTTTTATTTGTACTCAATTTCTCTCTTACCTAATGCTGTAAAATCTGACTAAGGAAAAGTTTGGTACGATCAGATTGAGGATTGTCAAAAAACTCATTGGGCTCATTCTCTTCTATCACTTGCCCGAAATCCATAAAAATAACCCGGTTAGCCACGGTTTTAGCGAAGCCCATTTCGTGAGTTACACAAATCATCGTCATGCCGTCTTCTGCCAACTCAACCATGGTATCGAGCACCTCTTTTACCATCTCTGGATCCAGCGCCGAGGTAGGCTCATCAAACAACATGATTTGTGGGCTCATGCAAAGACTTCGTGCGATAGCTACACGTTGCTGCTGACCACCGGATAATTGCCCAGGATACTTCAGCGCTTGCTCTGCAATTTGCACCCTTTCCAGGTACTTCATTGCCACTGATTCAGCTTCATCACGAGACATTTTACGAACCCATATAGGCGCTAACGCACAGTTCTCCAACACCGTCAGATGAGGAAACAGGTTAAAGTGCTGGAAACACATGCCGACTTCTTTACGGATCGTTTCGATATGTTTCAAATCGTTGGTTAACGGCGTTCCAGAAACGATAATGTCGCCTTTCTGGTGTTCTTCCAAGCGGTTAATGCAACGAATCATCGTCGATTTGCCTGATCCGGAAGGCCCGCAGACGACAATACGCTCACCTTTATGAACCTGCAGATTTATATCCTTAAGAACGTGGAAATCGCCATACCACTTATGGACTCCACGCAGCTCGATAACCAACTCATCAGTTATGCCGGCTCCATTCTGGCTGGGTGCAGCATTGCTTTGCTCAGACATCATTTTCCCCTCTAAAATCTTGTCAATCCAACGCTACTAGCGATGGCCTGTACTGAGTTTTCGCTCCAACGACTGGCTGTAACGAGACATACTGAAACAGAAGATCCAAAAAACGAAGGCCACGAACACATATCCCTCCGTTGATACTCTCGGCCATGCCGGATCAGTAATCGCCGCCTGCATCGTAGCCAAAATATCAAAGAGGCCGATAATTAATACCAGTGACGTATCTTTGAACAATGCGATGAAAGTATTCACAATTCCGGGAATCACGATCTTCAACGCCTGAGGCAAAATTATCAGCCCCATTGATTTCCAATAGCTCAACCCCATCGCTTCAGCGGCTTCATATTGTCCTTTAGGAATCGCCTGTAATCCGCCACGGATTACCTCGGCCATATAGGCTGACTGAAACATCACTATACCAATTAATGCCCGCAGCAATTTATCGAGATTCATCTCCTCGGGCACAAATAATGGGAACATAACCGATGCCATAAAGAGGACAGAGATCAGCGGCACACCACGCCACACTTCAATGAAAATCGTACAGAAGCTGCGCGCAACAGCCATCTCCGAGCGACGTCCAAGCGCTAATAAAATACCGATCGGTAATGCTGCTACGATACCCACAACAGCGAGTACCAGAGTCAGCATCAATCCGCCCCATTTATGGGTTTCTACTTTTTCCAGGCCAAACGCATCACCATACAACAGATAAAATGAGATGATCGGAAACAGTGTCAGTGTAAACAGCGCTATCCATCCCCGATGAGGTGTGCGCTCTATTACCAACGCGGCAATAAGCACCGCAAACGCAGCAAACATAATATTTATGCGCCACAGCTCTGACTCTGGATAGAAACCATAAATAAATTGATTGATACGGACCGTGACAAATACCCAACAGGCGCCATCACTGGTGCAGGAGTCCTTACTGTCACCGAAAAAATCAGCGTCCAGAAAAGCCCAATTCAACATTGGCCCGAGCGTAGTTATCAGGAAGTAGCCGACTACAACCGTGAGAATCGAATTTAACCAGGTATCGAACAGGTTCTGACGAGCCCAACCCACCAAACCAGTGGTGCTGATCGGAGGTGCCAGATCCGGGAGTTTATGATCGTTATGTAACATCGATTATCTCTCCACCAACGCCATGCGTTTGTTGTACCAGTTCATGAACATTGACACCAACAGACTGATCGATAGATACACCGCCATCGTCATCGCTATCACTTCGATCGCCTGACCGGTCTGATTCAGTGTTGTACCCGCAAACACACTCACCAGATCGGGGTAACCGATAGCAGTCGCAAGCGATGAGTTTTTGATCAGGTTGAGGTATTGACTGGTCAATGGAGGGATCACTACGCGCATCGCCTGAGGAATGACAATCAAACGAAGGGTACGTGAACGAGGCAATCCCAGGGCGGATGCAGCTTCCGTTTGACCATGATCTACTGCTTCGATACCTGAGCGAACAATCTCGGCAATGAAGGCCGCCGTATAGATCGTCAGGGCCAACAACAAGGCACTAAGCTCGGGGATAATGCTGATACCACCCTGGAAGTTAAACCCTTTTAATTCAGGGTACTCCAAAGTCATCGGAGATCCGGCTAACAGGAATGTGACTAAACAAACACCAACTACCAGCCCCAAAGAAGCCCAGTAAGCTGGGAAAAAATTGCCCGTTTCATCCAGCCGTTTTTTCGCCCAGCGAACCAAAAATACGCTCGCAATCAAGGACGCAAAAAACGCGATCGCAACCCAGCCAAAGCCACTTTCGGCTATGGGTTCAGGCACATAAAGCCCTCGAACATTAAGATAAGTACCACCGCCGAGCTCAATACTCTGCTTCGGCGATGGCAATAACTGCAATACCGCGAAGTACCAGAAGAAAATCTGCAACAGAAGTGGAATATTTCGAAAAATTTCTACATATACAGTGGCAACTTTTCTGATCAACCAGTTATGAGAAAGTCTCGCAATACCCAGCATGAAACCGAGGATCGTCGCACAAATAACCCCCAGAAAAGACACCAATAAAGTATTTAATAAGCCTACAACGAAGGTTCGTCCAAAGCTGTAGGTGGCATCAAATGGAATTAACGTCAGTAGAATATCGAAACCCGCGTTCTGGCTTAAAAAGCCAAAACCGGTCGATATACCACGCGTTTCCAGGTTATGCATGGTGTTGTTGATGATATAGAGGATAAAAAGGATAACGGCCCCAACCATAAGAATCTGGAAAAGAATCGACCGCTTTTCAGGATCATTCCAGAAACTTGGCTTGGAGTTCGCCGAATGTTTGTTATTTTCCGGCATCAAATTACTCCGCAAAAGTATGACAGGAGTTCAAAAAATAAACCGGCTACAGCTTTTGGCTGCAACCGGTTTCTAACCAGCTATTAACGCATTGGAGGTGCGTACATGAAGCCACCCTTGCTCCACAAGGCATTAACACCACGCTCGATATTAAGCGCAGAACCAGCACCTACGTTACGATCAAATACTTCACCGTAGTTACCAACTTGCTTAACGATGTTGTAAGCCCAGTCATCAGATAGACCTAAACCTTTACCCTTTGGTCCATCCAGGCCAACGAAACGACGAACAGCAGGGATATCACCCCCTTTCATCTCATCGACATTGGCGGAAGTAAGACCCATCTCTTCAGCGTTAATCAGGGCGTTCATGCTCCACTTGACGATGTTGAACCACTGGTCATCTCCTTGACGAACTACAGGACCCAGAGGCTCCTTGGAGATAATTTCAGGCAGTACAATCGCGCCGTCAGGATTTTCCAGTTTAATGCGCAGCGCATAAAGTTGAGAAGCGTCAGAAGTCAGGATGTCACAGCGACCCGATTCGAAACCCTTGACAGTTTGGTCTGAAGTATCAAATACCACTGGCTGGTACTTCATATTATTTTCACGAAAGTAATCAGACAGGTTCAGCTCGGTAGTAGTACCGGCCTGGATACAAACGGCAGCACCATCCAGCTCAAGCGCACTCTTTACACCCAGAGTCTTGGTAACCATGAAACCTTGTCCGTCGTAGTAGTTTACACCGGCAAAGTTCAGACCCAGAGATGTATCACGAGTCTGTGTCCAGGTTGTGTTACGAGACAGTATATCGATCTCACCTGACTGAAGTGCGGTAAAACGCTCCTTGGCTGTCAGTGGTGTGTACTTAACCTTAGAGGCACCGCCCAGGGTAGCCGCCGCAACTGCGCGACAGACATCAACGTCCATACCAATCCAATTGCCTTTTTCGTCAGGATTCGAGAAACCTGGTAGTCCGGTGCTCACGCCACACTGTACGTAACCACGTTCCTGTACACCTTTCAGAGTGACGTCTTCAGCAGAAGCTGTCTGCACAAACGAAAGACTTACGACAGCGGCCGCTGCAAAAATTCCGATCTTTTTCATATCCCATCCTTAATTGGTTTACTTATATTTTTAGTATTGATATCGAGGAAACTGCACAATCCCAACGGAATGATTACCCCTACGGAACTATCACAAGGTCCAACGATTAGTTAAACGGTAACGTTTCTAGAATATCCATTCATAGAAACGGACACTTTTTCCGTTTATCAATATCAGCCTGAGGCGTTTACTACCCACCAGACTCATACGCCAACTAAATCAACTTTTACCCTTTAATGCAATCGAAAAGGCTGTACTAGGGGCGCAGTACCATTTTAAAAGGCATTCCAACTCGAAATTACATCATGACGAAGGCAGCCCAACGCGAAACTGCGTCATAAAGTAACACTACCTGCCATTTCCAATTGCTCCAACAGTATAGGTGAAAGCTCGCCTTAAGCCATTGAGACGCTGCTTAATACTACTTCACCGTTCTATGTTTAATAATACGCCACAAATAAACAGGGGTTTTATTTTATCCCTACATAGCGATTCAGATATGCACCTAAATAAAAACGGCAGCCTGCAGATACGGCCACTACCGATTCGTTATTCGTAGCACCGCTTCCATTACCTGATCAATCGCCACCTCATCGACCAGGGGCTCACTAAGGTCCGCGGCCGCAATACGTTTTTCGGATACGGGCGCCAGGACCACAAGGCCGGACACTTTCAGTGCTGTGATTACTTCATCGGATATTTCAACATCAACAGGCAGTAGCAACACAGTTTTTCCGCGCTCGAATAAACCTCTCTCCAGCCTTTCAAGTAATGAATCATCTGCCCCAATAATTATTTCTACCAGCGCAGGTTTTTGATCCAGACGTTCAAGTCTTTCTGGTAATGTCACTGGTCGACCAGCATGCAGCTCATCACCCAGTCCACTCACCATCCCGGCACCCACAGTAACGTTGGTCAGACGATCTATCACAATAAATGAACCCGTTGTGCGGCTTTTCTTATAAAGATCGAAAGCCACATGACGATTCACACTAATAAGGCACTGGCCAATTTCATTGAGCTGTAGTTGCTCTGCATCTTTATGCTCCAGAGTATTTACATCGATACTGTGGAGTATTTGGGTTGCTGCACCCGTGGCCAAACTAGAAGAAAATTTAAAGTCATACTGGCGACCACATTTAAAGGCATCTTCCGTCATCCATACAACTGTCGCCTCAAAGTGATTGAGCGATAACGGCTGATCATCACGTTTTACTATCATGTCGCCGCGACTGATGTCGATCTCATCTTCCAAAGTAAGCGTCACGGCTTGCGGAGCAAAAGCCTCATTTAATTCACCGTCATAGGTATCAATGCTTTTGATCCGACTTTGCTTACCGGAAGGTAATGCAATTATTTCATCGCCAGGACGAACCACTCCGGAAGCAACCGTGCCGCAAAAACCACGATAATTCAGATTCGGCCGATTAACGTACTGTACCGGGAAGCGGAAGTTTTCCATATTCCGATCAGCTGTCATTTCTACGTTTTCAAGAAGCTCCATTAGTGAGGGGCCATCATACCAGGGGCTTCTCTCACTGTGGTTAACCACGTTATCGCCTTCGAGGGCAGACATCGGGATAAACCGAAGATCTTCAATACCTAAAGGCTCAGCAAAATCCAGATATTGCTGTCGAATAGTATTGTAAACATCCTCACTGAATCCCATCAGATCCATCTTGTTGATAGCCACGACAATATGTCGAATACCCAACAGCGAGGCTATAAAAGTATGGCGCCGGGTTTGAGTCATCACTCCGTGACGAGCATCTATCAAGATAATCGCCAGCTCACAGGTAGAAGCACCTGTAGCCATATTTCGAGTGTATTGCTCATGCCCCGGCGTATCAGCAATGATAAATTTGCGTTTTGCCGTCGAAAAATAGCGGTACGCAACATCGATCGTAATGCCCTGTTCACGCTCAGCCTGTAAGCCATCAACGAGTAGCGCGAGATCAAGCTTACCGCCGGTTGTACCATGTTTGACCGTATCAGCCCTTACTGCCTCCAGCTGATCTTCATAGATCATTTTTGAATCATGCAGCAAGCGCCCGATCAAGGTGCTCTTACCATCATCCACGCTGCCGCAGGTAAGCAAGCGTAACATCTCCTTACGCTCATGCTGGGCAAGGTACTCATTGATATCCGTGGCGATCAAATCAGATTGGTGGGACATAGTCTTTTCAATTTCTTGGTTGCATTTCTTGGTTACATAGAAGGCAGCTGGCTACCCCGCTTAACACTCATCCACAAAACCGGCTAGAAATAACCTTCCTGCTTTTTCTTTTCCATTGATCCTGAACTGTCATGATCAATAACTCTCCCCTGACGCTCGGAGCTAGTCGTTAACAGCATCTCCTGGATTATTTCAGGCAACGTCGTGGCAGTAGACTCTACAGCACCGGTCAACGGGTAACAGCCAAGCGTACGAAAGCGCACCATTTCCATGATTGGCTCTTCGCCGGGTTCCAGAGGCATACGATCGTCATCAACCATGATCTTCACACCATCTCGTTCCACAATTGGGCGCAGCTTGGCAAAGTACAAAGGCACTACCGGAATACCCTCAAGGTGGATGTACTGCCAGATATCGAGTTCGGTCCAGTTAGATAAAGGAAATACTCGAATACTTTCACCTTTATTTACCCGGCCGTTATAGATGTTCCATAGTTCAGGACGCTGATTTTTAGGGTCCCAGCGATGATTCTTATCGCGAAAAGAATACACACGCTCTTTGGCTCGTGATTTTTCCTCATCCCGACGCGCGCCGCCAAAAGCTGCATCAAAACCGTACTTATCGAGAGCTTGTTTTAATGCCTCTGTTTTCATTACATCCGTGTGTTTCGCACTACCATGGGTAAAGGGCCCAATACCCTGTTTAACACCCTCTTCATTGGTATGCACCAACAGATCAAGCCCCAGGTTTTTCACGTGCTGATCACGAAAAGAGATCATCTCATGAAACTTCCACGTGGTATCAACGTGCATTAGGGGAAAGGGCGGTTTACCCGGATAAAAAGCCTTCATCGCCAGATGCAGCATCACCGCCGAATCCTTGCCGACAGAGTACAGCATTACCGGATTATCAAACTCTGCTGCCACTTCACGAATAATATGAATACTCTCAGCCTCAAGCTGCTTAAGGTGTGTCAGTTTTCTTTCCGTCAAGGAAATTTCTGTGTTATTCGTCATTAGCAGTCTTCGTGTATCAACTTAAAAAGGGAGGCAAGATGGGATTGCCCACCGTCAGAAATGGCACGACACTATATCAAATTAACATTGGGCATACGTAGCCCCATTCAAAGAATAAAAAACACTATTGATATGACCAAAAGAACTAAAATCTTAGTGCTACGCAGTCATACAGGATTATCGATATCCACGAAGTGATGCACCAAGCCGCAGTCTGCCACTAACCACTCACCTAGAGCCTTCACACCATAACGTTCGGTAGCATGATGACCAGCCGAGAAATAATGAATTCCGTTTTCTCTGGCGCTATGCACTGTTGGCTCCGAAATCTCGCCACTAATAAACGCATCAGCCTGCATAGCAACAGCCTGATCAATATAGCCCTGGGCCGCGCCAGTACACCAGGATACTTTTCTGATAAGGTGATCCCCACCATTAATTAATAACGGTTCCCGCCCTAAGCGGGCTTCCAGCAAACGGGCTAACTCAGTACCACTACAGGGCTGAGACAATGTCCCCTGCCATACCAGCGCTGATGGATCGTCGGGGTTAACGGGAGCGGCATCAACCAGGCCAAGAAGGCGTCCTAACTGGGCATTGTTTCCCAATTGTACGTGCGCATCCAGAGGAAGATGATAAGCCAACAAACTAATATCGTTCTCAAGCAGGCACTTCAGACGGCGTTTTTTGATTCCGGTTATCCGGGCATCCTCTCCCTTCCAGAAAAAACCATGATGTACCAGTATCGCATCCGCTTCGAGCTCAATGGCTCTGTCCAGTAAAGCCTGGCTAGCAGTAACTCCGGACACCAGAATTGTTACCTCTGAACGCCCTTCAACCTGCAATCCATTTGGACAATAATCGTGGAACTGTTCAGGCTTCAACTCTGAATTAATCAACGATACAAGATTACTTAGGGGGATCGACATGACTATGCTCTCAGTACGGGGCCATTACGTGGCTATTTCGCGACCATTACGTGACTTAGGCGACAGACACCAGATAACCGACATTATATGTTAACGAGTGCATCATCGAAGCGTGGAATACGCGCAAAAGCCTGCGTATAATTATCTAATAAATCAGGCCTTTATTATAAAAGGTTTACAAAAGTTGTCACAGGAAACTCTGTTGAAACGATTACTATCCTACATTAGCTGGCCTATGGCTTGTGGAATACTCTTCGCTCTTCTATTGATGCAACAATTTCCTCAATTTCTCGGATTAAAAACTCCCGAAAAACCTGGCGTCACACTGCAAACAGCAGCGCCACAGATCGAGTATAAAGCTACTGCTCGAGTATCCTATAGCGACGCGGTAAATCAGGCCGCCCCCGCAGTGGTCAATATTTATACCTCTAAAATAGTTGCTCCTGAAGCCCACCCTCTCTTTCAAACCCCTGAGATTGAACAGTTCAGGGACTTCGGCAACCTGCCGCAAAATAAACGGATGCAGTCTAGCCTGGGATCCGGTGTCATCATGAGCCCGGAAGGCTATATTCTTACCAATAGTCACGTCATCAAGGAGGCAGATGAGATCATCATCTCTTTACATGACGGACGAGACACCATAGCGACTCTCATCGGTGACGATCCAGACACTGATCTGGCGGTCCTGAAAATAGATTTGAACGATCTTCCCGCCATCACTTTAGCCGACTCTAATTCCGTGCAAGTAGGTGACATCGTCCTCGCCATTGGTAATCCCTTCGGTGTTGGCCAAACCGTTACTATAGGAATCATTAGCGCTACGGGACGCAACGAGCTGAACATCAACACCTACGAAAATTTTATTCAAACCGACGCAGCGATAAACCCTGGTAACTCCGGTGGCGCACTCATTGATGCCAACGGGTATCTGGTCGGCATCAATGCCGCTATTTTTTCCCGCAACGGTGGCTCTCAGGGGATTGGTTTTGCGATCCCTTCAGAACAGGCGCTTAATGTCATGCTTTCGACCATAAAGCATGGACGTGTGATTCGCGGCTGGCTAGGCATAGAAGCGCAGCCTCTCACCCCTGAGCTGGCAGAATCCTTCGGCATATCTCGCACGGAAGGCATCCTTATTTCAGGGGTGTACAAAAACAGTCCCGCCTCTTCGGCAGGGCTACAGCGAGGGGATGTCATTACTGAGATTAATGGTGTATATGCCGGAGATGGACGTACCGTCATGGAGCAAGTCGCACTCCAGAAACCCGGAGAAAAAGTCACCATCAAGGCATTGCGACAAGGCATTGAGCAAACCTTCCATACCCTGGTCGGTGAACGACCACAAATCATCAACAAGTAATTCTTGGCAGGTTAAATAGACTGATTTTCTGTTTATCACTGCCTAACACATCTAATATCCGCAAACAGAAAGCGTCCTGCCTGGATTCATTATTACTTGTCACTTAAGATGCGATACTCTGCTGATCGAGCGTGAGCCGTTAAGCCCTCACCTCTCGCCAACACCGATGCAACCTTACCCATTTCAGATGCACCATCCGCAGAAAACATAATCAAAGAAGACCTTTTCTGAAAATCGTAAACACCCAGGGGCGACGAGAACCTGGCCGTTGAGGAAGTAGGTAAAACGTGATTTGGTCCCGCACAATAGTCGCCCAACGCCTCCGCAGTATAACGACCCATAAAAATCGCTCCCGCATGGCGCACATCTTTCGCCCAGGATTCAGGGTCTTCTACGGATAGCTCCAGGTGTTCTGGGGCGATTCGATTAGCAACTTCAAGCGCCTGCTCACGCCCGGTAACCTTAATTAAAATACCGCGACTCTCCAGAGAGGTGCGAATGATATCGGCTCGCTCCATGGTAGGCAGCAATTTTTCAATACTGTGCTGTACTCGCTGTAAAAACAGTTCATCTGTTGACACCAATATCGACTGAGCATCCTCATCATGCTCAGCCTGGGAGAACAGATCCATCGCGATCCAATCCGGGTTACTCTGGCCATCACACACCACCAAAATTTCAGAAGGGCCAGCGATCATGTCAATACCTACCTGACCAAATACCATACGCTTGGCTGTAGCAACATAGATATTTCCAGGTCCTACTATTTTATCGACCCCGGGCACCGTCTGCGTACCATAGGCAAGCGCCGCGATAGCTTGCGCACCGCCAACAGTAAAGACAGTATCTATGCCTGCAAGGCAGGCAGCAGCAAGAACCAACTCATTGACTTCACCATCGGGTGTCGGCACTACCATGATGATTTTAGCAACGCCGGCAACCTTGGCAGGAATAACGTTCATGAGAACAGAAGATGGGTAAGCGGCTTTGCCTCCAGGAACATACACACCAACGCGATCTAACGGGGTAACCTGCTGACCCAACAAAGTTCCGTCAGCTTCGCGATACTGCCATGACTCCTGAACCTGACGCTGGTGATAATCACGTATTCTCTGAGCTGCAATATCCAGTGCAGCCCGCTGATCTTCAGGTAATGAGTCCAACGCTTGCTGTAAACGCTCAGCACCAATAGTGAGCTGGTCCATGCTGTCTACGGACAAACGGTCAAAACAGTTGCTGTACTCAATCAGCGCATCATCACCGCGAGCGCGAATGTTCTCAATCACCTCGGTGACCGTATGCACCACCGATGCATCAGACACGCCATCCCAGGACAGCATTCTATCGAGTTGCTCTTGAAAGCCTTCTGCGCTGGCATCAAGACGAGTAATTTTAACTGCTTGAGAAGACATATTTGCTTTCCTTAATTTACCAGAACAATCAAGACTGGGGGAAAAGAGCTTATGTGTTCCGCTCGACCTCTACCGCCGCACCTACCAACTCTATCAGCTGCTGGACTTTTGCATGTTTGAGCTTCATTGACGCTTTATTTACAACCAGCCGGGAACTGATCATCGCGATCAATTCCTGTGGCTCTAAACCATTCGCTATCAAGGTATTTCCAGTGTCGACAACGTCAATAATCTGATCTGCCAACCCCACGAGGGGAGCCAGCTCCATTGAACCATACAATTTGATGATATCGACTTGTTGTCCCTGTGCCGCGTAGTAACGGCGCGCCACATTTACAAACTTTGTGGCAACTCGAAGCCGTCCGTTTATTTGTGGCGCGTTCACCGGGCCGGCTGTCATCAGCTTACAACGTGCAATATTAAGATCCAGCGGTTCATACAACCCTTTGCCACCATGTTCCATCAATACATCTTTACCAGCAACACCAAGATCAGCCGCGCCATGCTGTACGTAAGTGGGCACATCTGTTGCCCTAATGATCAGCAGCTTCACGTCATCCCGGGTAGTATCAAAAATCAGCTTACGGCTTTTCTCCAGATCTTCCAGCGGCTCGATACCAGCAGCTTTTAACAACGGCAAAGTATCATCCAGAATACGCCCCTTGGAGAGAGCGATAGTCAACTGCTGAGCATTACTCATCTACTTCACATCTCCTAGGAGGGAACCCGACGGATCTTGGCGCCCAATTGCTGCAATTTTTCTTCAATACACTCATAACCACGGTCGATATGGTAAATACGATCAACTACCGTATCCCCATCTGCTACCAACCCTGCAATCACCAGGCTGGCAGAAGCTCTTAAATCTGTTGCCATTACCGGTGCCGATTTTAACTTATCAACACCCTTTACCATCGCGGTATTACCCTCAACGGTGATATCGGCACCCATACGCATCATTTCATTTACGTGCATAAAGCGATTTTCAAATATTGTCTCAACAATCTGGCCGGTACCTTCTGCTATTGCATTCATGGCGGCAAATTGCGCCTGCATATCCGTGGGGAAGGCTGGGTAAGGCGCCGTTCGAAGATTAATCGCCTTTGGCCTTTTGCCGTGCATATTCAGCTCAATCCAGTCATCACCGGAAGTGATGACTGCGCCAGCCTCTTCCAGCTTAACCAGTACTGCATCAAGAATATCTGGACGCGTATCCTTGAGCTTGACGCGACCGCCAGTAGCTGCAGCCGCAACCAGATAGGTGCCAGCTTCAATACGGTCAGGCAATACCGGATAGGTACAACCGTGCAGGCTCTCGACTCCGGTAACCGTAATCATATCGGTGCCATGGCCTTCAATTTTAGCTCCCATCTTTATCAAGCATTCAGCAAGATCAACGACTTCAGGCTCACGCGCAGCATTTTCCAAAACCGAAACACCATCTGCCAGGCAAGCGGCCATTAACAGGTTCTCGGTACCGGTTACCGTCACTGTATCGAAAAAGATACGGGCACCCTTTAAGCGTTTATCCACTTTAGCTTTGATATAACCATCTTCAACAGAGATATCTGCTCCCATCTGCTGCAATCCACGTATGTGCAAATCCACCGGCCGGCTACCAATCGCACAACCACCAGGAAGTGCCACTTCAGCCTTACCGAAATGGGCAAGCATCGGGCCCAACACCAAAATGGAGGCCCGCATTGTTCTTACCAGCTCATAGGGAGCGTTGAGACTTTTAATCGTATTCGCATGAACCTCGACGTCGAGCCTTTCGTTGACAACAACTTCCACGCCCATTCGACCAAACAACTCAAGCATGGTGGTTATATCATGCAGATGCGGCAGATTACAGACAGTGACGGGCTCGTCCGCTAACAAGGTTGCTGCAAGGATAGGCAGTGCAGCGTTTTTAGCGCCAGAGATACGGATCTCGCCATCGAGACACACGCCTCCGGTAATGATCAATTTATCCATAGTTGCTCCTAACGCCCAACCGCCACCCAATAATTATAGGGAAACGGTTGAAGTAAATGGTTATTGTTGGACTTGCTGCCACTGGGTGCAGTTGTAGAATTTCATATTTACAGCATGAATAGCGCCACTCGCGATACTGTCGTTTAGGTGCTGATATACAACCTGCTGACGCTTAACCGGGCTCATACTCGCAAGATCATCACCAATCAGGATCACCTGAAAATCACAACCTTCACCCTGAACCTGAACTTCGACATTGTTCAGCTTTGATTCCAGTAACTGCTTAACTTCATCAGGCGACATACCTCACCCCTCAATCCAGGCAATAAAAAGGCGCCTATCATATAAGAATAACAGCAACGGCGAAAGCTCGCTCAGAAGGCATTACTAGCGGGTTTTCAGGAACTCGTCCACGCCACAGACGCGAGCCAGATCCATCAACTCAACAGGCATGGCAATCAATGTAAGTTCACCATCCCTCGCGCGTAAATCTCTCATCCAACTTAACAACAGAGAGAGCGCTACGCTATTCACACTCAAGACCCCTGCCATATCAATAGTCCAGTGGCCGCCACCATGAGTCTCCAACAACAGTTTTACCTGATGATCGAGGGTCATTGCGCTTTTGAAGTTAATATCACCACTTAGGGAAATAGCCTTCTCATGTGCTAACCAGGCTTGTGCACTCATGATTTGATATGTTTCTCGTTGCTTCTGTCCAAAATTTCAACCCAATTATCAATAACATACTGTAAGTCTTTGCCATTATCTTGCATGGCCTGATCAAACTGGGTACGAAACAGCTTCCCGATATTAATACCATTGATAATGACATTACGAAGCTTCCAGGCCCCACTGGTATCGCGGAACGTGGTAAATGTCAGGGGAATAACGGTACCTGAAGTAGTGGTCACATCCATCTTTACCGGGACACGACGTTTCTTCAGTAGTTTGCTCTCAACAGGCCTTACTTCAATCTCGATATTGAACTGGTCATCATCCAATTGCCCTAGAGCTTTACCATAAAACTCCACCAGGCTCTTTTTGAACACCAGTACAAACTGTTGCATCTGTTCATCGCTCGCCTGGCGATTGTATTTTACACTCATCACACTATTGGCTATAGCGTCAAAAGCCACCACGGGTGACAACAACTCATCCAACGCATCATACAATGCCTGGGAGTCAACGGCGTATAGAGCGCGATGATCCTTAATCAGCAGCATCATACGTGCATTTATTTCACGCACCAACGGCTCGGGGCTATCCTCCGCCGAAGCAACCGAAGCAACCGAAGCAACCGAAGCAACCAACAAGCCCAACGTGAATACGATCCATTTAAGCACACCCATAACGAGCTCCATCTATACACATACTGTTATTTATCATTAGTCTCTTTGCACTTAGTCAGTATTAACAGCGTTAAGAATAAATTTACCAATCAACTCCTCTAACACTAAAGCAGATTGAGTATCTTCAAATACATCTCCATCTGCCAGGTATTCATCATCACCCCCCACACTGATTCCCAGGTACTGCTCACCCAACAGGCCGGATGTAAGAATAGATGCGGTGCTGTCATACGGAATGTTGTCATATCGACCTTCAATCTCCATGACTACTCGCGCATCATAGGTTTCCTGGTCAAAATCAATAGACACGACTTTACCGACAGCAACCCCACTCATGGAAACTTTAGCCCGCACACCCAAACCACCCACATTACTAAAATGCGCAACCACTTGATAACTATCACTACTGGTAGTAACCGTCAGGCCACTGACTCGTAATGCTACCATCACCAGCGCCAGAATCCCGGCCACGATAAAAGCCCCGACACTGATTTCCATTGTTCTCATGCGCATTACTAAAGTCCTCCAAACATTACAGCGGTCAATACAAAATCCAGGCCCAACACAGCAAGAGATGAATAAACAACCGTTCGGGTTGTTGCTCGACTGATTCCCTCCGAGGTAGGAATCGCATCGTATCCTTGAAAAACCGCTATCCAGGTCACCACAAAACCAAACACAACACTTTTAATAATGCCATTTAGCACATCGTCCGTGAAACTTACGGAATTTTGCATCACCCCCCAATAAGAACCCTCATATATTCCAAGCCAATTCACTCCAACCATCGCCCCACCCATAATTCCAACGGCACTAAAGATAAGCGCCAATATCGGCATTGAGATAAATCCCGCCCAAAAACGCGGGGCAACAATCCTTTTGAGAGGATCGACACCGATCATTTCCATACTCGATAGCTGCTCAGTGGCTTTCATCAGACCGATTTCAGCAGTCAACGCAGAGCCGGCACGACCAGCAAACAATAGCGCGGTTACCACAGGGCCCAATTCCCGCACCAGGGTAAGAGCTACCATCTGGCCAACTGCCTGCTCTGAGCCGTAGGTCACCAGAATATTATAGCCTTGCAGGCTCAGCACCATGCCGATAAACAGCCCCGATACGGTGATAATAACCAGCGATAAAACGCCTACAGAATACAGCTGGGCTAACAATAATTGGTAACGAGATCCGAAAACAGAACGTCCAAAAATCGCTCGCGACAACATGATCACCGAACGTCCCAGCGCCTCAAAACCCTCAAGACCCGCCCGCCCCAGCAAACGTAAACGCGCCAGCAACTTATGCATCACCACTCCCCAAAAGATCTTCCCTATAATCCTTGGCGGGATATTGAAAGGGGACCGGTCCATCCGGCAATCCCTGCATAAATTGCCGTATGCGGGGATCTTCCGAGTTAAGCATCTGCTGTGGTGTACCAAACCCCAACACATGAGTATCACCAACCACATAGATGTAGTCAGAAATGCTGGCCGTTTCACGCACATCATGAGAAACAATCACACTGGTAAGCTTGAGCGCATCATTTAGCATTCTTATCAACTGCACCAAAACCCCCATTGCCATGGGATCCTGCCCTACAAAGGGTTCATCGTACATGATCATTTCTGGATCCAGGACAATCGCTCGCGCCAGGGCTACTCGGCGCGCCATACCTCCGGAGAGCTCACTTGGCATAAGATCTCGTGCCCCACGAAGTCCTACCGCATGCAACTTCATCAATACCATGTCACGAATCAATGCCTCACTGAGATCAGTGTGCACCCGTAAAGGAAAAGCAATATTTTCATACACACTAAGGTCAGTAAACAACGCACCGCTTTGAAACAGCATTCCCATCTTTTTGCGCACAGAAAACAATTTGCTACGCTTCATGGTGGTGGTATTTTCACCATCGACCAGGACACAGCCCCTATCCGGCCTAAGCTGTGCGCCTATCAATTTTAAAAGCGTTGTTTTACCGGTGCCGCTCGGCCCCATAATGCCGGTAACTTTACCACGCGGAATAGCGATATCCACTTTATCAAAAATAACTCGCTCGCCTCGGCTGAAGCTCAGTCCCTGCATTTCGATATACGGGTCTTCACACAATTCCATTTACTGGCCAACTCCTAAAAAGTTCATCTATTAATCAGGCCCTTAGGGCAAAATACCCACAACGCTGCCATTCTATCCGAATTCCTATATATTTCTCTAAATTTTAATTAGTGACGACACCAACCGTCAGCGAACTCTTGCAATAACCTTAGATAATCTCTTTAATTGGCTCCCAATTTTACGGAATAACCCCATGCTACTGGCATCGCTAACAATACTGGCAGGATTTGTCGCCTTAATATGGAGTGCAGACCGTTTCGTGGACGGCGCATCAGCGACAGCCAAGCAGTTAGGCATGTCGCCATTGCTTATTGGCCTGACCGTAGTCTCACTTGGTACCTCTGCCCCGGAAATACTCGTTTCCCTTATGGCCTCTCTTGATGGGCACGCCGGACTGGCAGTCGGTAACGCTATCGGCTCGAACATCGCCAACATCGGCCTTGTCCTGGCAATTACTGCCCTTATTGCCCCCCTGCCGGTGAAAAATTCATTAGTAGCTCGAGAGATCCCCTTACTTTTACTGATAACCCTGGTTGCCGGTCTTTGTCTGTTTAACCTTAACCTCGGGGTTCTCGACGGAGTAATACTGATCACTGGCTTATTCGTAACATTATATTTACTGTTTCGCTGGCAAAAACCACCGCTTGATGCGGAAAACCTGGAATTTGCAGCTGAAGAAGAGGCTGAAATTCCAGACTTGAGCCTAAAGCAAGCTCTCGGCCTGTTACTCAGCGCATTAATAGTTTTATTGATTAGCTCACGGGGACTCGTATGGGGCGCCACAGAAGTAGCCCACTATTTCGGAGTCAGTGATCTAATTATCGGGCTAACCATCGTAGCCGTTGGCACCAGTTTACCAGAACTGGCAGCATCCATTGCCAGTGCCTTAAAAAAGCATCACGACATAGCTTTGGGCAACATCGTGGGTTCTAACATATTCAATTTGCTCGCCGTGCTGGCAATACCTGGCCTACTCGCTCCAACCACATTTTCTCCAGAGATTTTCTTTCGCGACTATCTTTCCATGCTTGGCTTTACTCTTTTACTGGTTGTTATGGCCTGGATAGCGCTTCATAAAGGGCTTATTGGACGCGCAAGCGGTACCATTCTCTTTGTTTGTTATAGCGCGTATTATGTCGCCTTGTACTTTACTCTATAAGTAAATATGAATAACTCCACCCTGTAATGCAGGGTTATCACTTTATAAACGGCTGCACAAGTAACTATCCAGCCACCAGTATTTGACAGCGTTACCGCATTAAAATACTCAAAAGGTTTACAGCATGAGTGACAGTTTTCAGGAATCCGGTCTTCGGACCGTTCGAATGGAGCAAGAGGCTATAGAGCAGTTACAGCTTCGTATCGATGACCAATTCTCCCGCGCCTGTAATTTGCTGCTTAACTGTCCTGGTCGTATTGTTGTGGTCGGCATGGGCAAATCCGGACACATTGGTAAAAAAATAGCCGCTACTCTGGCAAGCACCGGCAGCCCTGCATTTTTTGTTCATCCGGGTGAAGCCAGTCATGGTGATCTCGGCATGATTACCAGTAATGATGTTGTAATAACCCTGTCTAATTCAGGCAATACTGTCGAAACGGTCACCCTTATCCCACTCTTAAAACGCCTTGGCGTCCCCATGATAAGTATGACCGGAAACGCCGATTCCACTCTGGCTCAAGCTGCGGACGTCAACCTTGATACCAGCGTTCTTGAAGAAGCCTGCCCCCTGAACCTGGCGCCCACCTCCAGCACTACTGTTTCTCTGGTCATGGGAGACGCCCTTGCTATCGCACTATTAGAAAACCGTGGGTTCAGTTCGGAAGATTTCGCTTTTTCCCACCCCGGAGGAGCGCTTGGACGCCGACTATTACTTAAGGTAGATGACATAATGCATAGCGGAGAGCGCCTGCCCGCCGTAACAGAAGGCACTTTGCTCAGGGATGCATTGCTCGAGATGACTCAAAAAGGGCTGGGCATGACGGCGATAGTAAATCCACAGGGAAAACTTAACGGAGTATTTACCGACGGAGACCTGCGCCGCTCATTAGATCGCGAACTGAATATGGCAACCACGTTGATCGATGACGTAATGACCATCAACTGCAAAACAATTACTGTTGGTACACTGGCTGCCGAAGCCGTCCACGTTATGGAAGAAACCAAAATTAATGGGCTAATCGTCGTTGATGCCCAACAAAACGCAGTGGGTGCACTCAATATGCACGACCTGTTACGCGCCGGGGTTGTCTAATGTTTAACGCTCTTCGCCAACAAGCCGCAAAAATCCGTCTCGCTGTATTTGATGTTGATGGTGTTTTGACAGACGGGCATCTCTACTTCAATGAAAACGGTGAGGAGATGAAAGCGTTCTGCACTCTCGATGGCCAGGGCATCAAGATGCTACAACGCTCAGGTATCGACACAGCAATTATTACCGGGCGAACCTCCAGGCTTGTAGCCCGTCGAGCTTCCGATCTTGGCATTAAGCATATTTACCAGGGTCGTGAAGATAAACTCACTGCACTGCAGGAACTACTCCCCGATCTTGGCCTGACCCTGGATCAAGTTGCCTATCTGGGTGATGACCTACCTGATCTAGCCGCAATACGACAAGTTGGCTTAGGTGCTGCAGTCGCAAACGCTCATGCTTTCGTCCAGCAATACGCCATCGCCACCACTCAGGCTTCAGGTGGAAATGGTGCCGCTCGCGAGTTTTGCGATGCGCTGCTTGATGCTCAGGACAAACTCCAGCCCATGCTGGATAAATACTTGTGAGCTCCCGGCCATGAAAGCACTATTGATCACCGTAGCCATGGCAATGCTTGTTCTTTATGCAGGCTATTACCTCTATGAAAACACTCCGTTAAAACAAGCACTTAATCCACCAAATATTGACCCTCGAGAAAGACTGGAAGAAGATTTCTACCTGAGTAAAGCCGAGGTGGTTAGTTACAACTCACAGGGAAAAATGAATTATCAAATCAATGCCGAACAGTTCAATCATTTTCCTCACAATGACACTACGATGATTCTCGCACCGGATATGATGCTTTATCGAGATAACGGAACCAGCCATATTGTTGCTCAGTATGGGAAATTGCTACCGGGGAACGAAGATCTGGAACTCTGGGATGACGTAGTGATGATTTCCCGGTCTCTTAAAGGACAACAAAACGGACGCCTTGATACCGACTTCATCACGCTTTACTCTAATCAGGAGATCGCATCAACCAGTCGTCCTGTTAAAATCGTAACTCCGACCGGAGCCACTACAGCACAAGGCATGAAAGCGTATCTCCAGCAAGACCGAATCGAGCTACTATCTAATGTAAGAGGCATTTATGAGCATCATTAGTACCCTGCGCTGGATTCTTCCTGCGCTAATGGCCGTCAGCGCCGTCGTTCATGCGCTACCAGAGGATCGGGAAAAACCTATCCACATCAAGGCAGATTTTGCAGATATCGATGAGGGTGCAGGCAGTGCTGTGTATACCGGAGATGTCGTCATGACTCAGGGAACGATTAAAATCACAGGGCAAAAAGTCACTATTCACTCTGACGATTCAGGCGTAACACGTATGATTGCCGAAGGTGCTCCCGCTCACTATCAGGAAAAACCTTCAATCGACGAAGCACTTATCAAAGCCTATGGAGATACCATTGATTACTCGGTCTCCACTGAAGAAATTCAGATACTCAATAATGCCAAACTTTATCAAAGAGAAGATTCTTTCTATGGTGACCGTGTTCATTACAACATGAAAACCCAAATAGTGAACGCCAAAAGCGATCCAACCAAAGATGGTTCGGGCAGCCGCGTGCAAATGGTTATCCAACCCAAAAAGAAGAAGTAGCCCAACCCTATGGCGACCCTCAAAGCATTACACCTGGCAAAAAGTTACCGTGGTCGACACGTGGTTGAAGATATATCCCTTTCCATTAATAGCCATCAAATCGTGGGATTACTTGGCCCAAACGGAGCCGGTAAGACCACCAGTTTTTATATGATCGTCGGCCTGGTAAAGTCAGATAACGGACAAATTCTTATAGACGGTGAAGATATCACGCACTTACCGATGCACGGCAGGGCGCGCAAGGGAATCGGTTACCTGACTCAGGAAGCATCCATTTTCCGTAAACTGACAGTCACCGACAATATTCTTGCCATTCTGGAAACTCGCAAGGATCTCAACCGCAAACAGCGTTTGGAAAAACTGGAAACGTTGTTACAGGAGTTCAGTATTGGACATATTCGCAACAGCAAAGGCATCAGTTTATCTGGCGGCGAACGCCGGCGAGTAGAGATTGCCAGAGCGCTGGCAACGGAACCCGCATTCATACTCCTCGACGAACCCTTTGCCGGGGTGGACCCCATCTCTGTCAACGACATCAAAGATGTCGTAAGACACCTTCGGGACAAAGGTATCGGTGTTCTCATTACCGATCATAATGTTCGTGAGACCCTGGATATCTGTGAACTCGCTTATATTGTCAGTGAGGGGAAAATAATAGCAGAAGGTGATTCGGAAACAATTCTGAACAATCAAAAAGTGAAAGATGTATATCTCGGCCATGAGTTTAAAATATAGGGAGATAAATACCCATACAGCTATGATTCCTTGCGGTTTTTCTTGCCAGCGCAAGGCTGTTAAAAATGCATTTACTCCGGAGTATTACTAAACCTATGGATCGGTCACACAAGAGTTTATGAAACCATCCCTCGTTCTAAAAATGAGCCAGCAGCTGACGATGACACCCCAGCTGCAACAGGCTATAAAACTCCTCCAGCTTTCAACCCTTGACCTCCAGCAAGAGATTCAACAAGCGCTCGAATCCAACCCCATGCTAGAACTGGAAGAGAGCACGGATAGCGATTTGGCAGAAAGCAACGCCGAGGCTGCCAGCAACGATTCCCAACAACCCAATAATCCGGAAAAACTAACCAACGACGAAGAACGTACGCGGTTACAGCAAGAGTCAGATCGCTCGAATAATGAAACCGAAGTAATGTCAACTGATTGGGATAACAGCATTCCTACTGACTTGCCGGTCGACACCGCCTGGGATGATGTCTATCAGTCCAGTTTGCCACCCTCTTCCACGCCATCATCAAATGACGATTTCAGCTCTTCGTCGCGCTCAACTACCTCTGAATCATTGCAATCCCACCTTGAGTGGCAGCTCAACGTCATACCGATGTCGGATGTCGACCGAATCATTGCGATGTCAATTATCGATGCTCTTGAAGATGACGGCTATCTAGGCTGCAGCTGCGAAGATCTGCTGGAAAGTCTGAGTAGTGAATTCGAAGATCTGGAACTTGATGAAATTGAAGCAGTCTTGCATCGAATTCAGCAGTTTGACCCTGTCGGCGTTGCCGCACGGTCACTCAGCGAATGCTTACTAATTCAGCTATCGCAGTTGCCTGATTCTACCCCTCACTTGAGCTCAGCAACGTTAATTGTTCAAAAATACATCAACTTACTGGGCAATCATGATTACGTTCAGCTACAGCGCAAGGCTCGAATAAAGGAACCTGAACTCAAGGCGTCAATAGAGCTTATTCAATCGCTCTACCCCAAACCCGGATCTCTAATCCAGGGAAGCGAGCCAGAGTATGTAATCCCCGATGTCAGCGTCAAAAAAGTGAATTCTCGTTGGATTGTAGAGCTGAATGCCGATTCCCTGCCCAAAGTCCGCATAAATTCCGGATATGCTTCCCTGGTGAAACGCGCCGACAACAGCTCGGATAACACCTACCTTAAAAACCATTTGCAGGAAGCGCGCTGGTTTCTCAAGAGCCTCTTGAGCCGCAATCAAACCCTGATGAAAGTCGCCACCCAGATAGTTAAGCACCAACAAGGCTTTCTCGAGTATGGCGAAGAAGCGATGAAACCCCTGGTGTTGCACGATATTGCCGACGCTGTAGGAATGCATGAATCCACAATTTCACGGGTCACTACGCAAAAATACATGCATACCCCTCGAGGTATTTTTGAACTAAAATATTTTTTCTCAAGCCACGTCAGCACTGCCAGCGGAGGAGAGTGCTCTTCAACCGCTATCCGGGCAATTATCAAAAAGCTGGTTGCAGCTGAAAACCCGAAAAAACCGTTGAGTGATAGTAAAATTGCTGGTTTACTCGCGGAACAAGGGATCAAAGTTGCGCGCAGGACGATTGCAAAATATCGGGAATCTCTACTTATTCCTCCCTCTAACGAACGCAAACGTCTTGTATAGGTTATATTGATTGACGGCAACATTGTTTTATTTCGCCTCGTATAATATGAGTGTAAGAGGCAACAGTACGAATCCAGCATAATGCGGATTCGAATCAACCAAACAACATCAGGAGAAATACGCATGCAAATCAATATTAGTGGCCATCATGTTGATGTTACTGAGGCATTGCGTGAATATGTCAGCACCAAAGTGGATCGTCTCGCTCGCCACTTTGATACTATAACCAGTGCTAATGTCACCCTTAGCGTTGAAAAACAGGGCCAAAAAGCAGAGGCCAACCTTCACGTTAGAGGCGCAGATATTCATGCCACTGCCGAGCATGCCGATATGTACGCTGCCATTGATTTGCTTGCTGATAAGCTGGATCGCCAGCTCATGAAGCATAAAGAAAAACATATGGATAAAGCAGGTCGTTAATTAATTTCACATGAACCTGGCATCTCTTCTTAGCCCCGACCGTAGCCTGTGCGCCTCGATCGGCGGCAGTAAAAAACGTGTACTTGAAACTCTCTCCGAGGCAATTGCACAAAACACTCCTGACATCACAGCCGACGCTGTTTTCAATGGCCTCATTGAACGAGAGCGTCTCGGAAGCACTGGCTTTGGAAATGGTATAGCCATTCCCCACTGTCGATTAGAATCCTGCACTGAACCGCTGGCTGCACTTATGACTTTGAGCGAAGGTGTAGATTTCGATGCCATGGACGGTCACGCCGTGGACATCGTTTTTGCTCTGGTTGTCCCCAGCAACGCCTCAAACGAGCATCTGGAAATCCTCAAGGAACTGGCCGTCCGCCTGAACAACGCCAGCTACCGTAACAATTTGCGTAACGCGGAAAATAATGGTTCGTTATACCAGCTTGCGACGGCCCGGCTCGAAGTATAACCAAGCGCTCGCAGACGCCTCTTTCTTCAGCTGATATACTTCTTTCAATGTTGAGAGCTATCTGACATTGAAGAGATAGATAACTCAAGCTCTCAGGGAAACGTAATATTCACAGGCAAGGTTAGCCATGAGACTAGTCATCATTAGCGGTCGATCCGGGTCCGGTAAAAGTAGTGCATTACATGTATTAGAGGACCAGGGGTATTACTGTGTTGACAACATGCCAGCCGGATTACTCGGCTCCCTGGCGAGGGAAATATCCAATGAACAGGCTCTGCGCAATGCTGCAGTCAGCATCGACGCGCGCAACATGCATTCCGATCTCAAACAGTTCCCAAAAATTCTGGCCCGGCTGAAAAAAAACGATGTGCACTGTGAAGTAATATATCTGGACGCCGACCCCTCAACACTACTCAAACGCTTTAGCGAAACCCGACGAAGACATCCACTTTCCACCGAAACCTGCTCCCTGGAGGAGGCTATTCATGCCGAAAGCACGTTACTGGAACCTCTCAAGGATAAAGCCGACCTGACCCTGGATACCAGCGCTTTGTCCCTGCACGAGCTACGTGACCTGATAAGTACCCGTGTCGCCAACCATACCGATGGCAATCTGGCATTACTGTTTCAATCCTTTGGCTTCAAGCGGGGAATTCCCATCGATGCAGACTACGTTTTTGATGTACGTTGCCTGCCAAACCCATACTGGGTAGCATCGCTTAGGGTATTTTCAGGATTAGACAAGCCGGTACAGGAGTTTTTGGCTGCGGAGCCTGAGGTCCTGGAAATGCAAACAGACATTGCACGCTTTGTGGAACGTTGGCTACCCAGGTTTGAAGCCAATAACCGAAGTTATCTCACAATAGCCATCGGCTGTACCGGAGGGCACCATCGTTCAGTTTACCTGAGTGAACAACTGGCCCGACATTTTTCCGATATGGTTAAAAATGTCCAGGTTCGCCATCGTGAACTGCCAACCACAAAAGAACAATCCAAAAAAATATGATTCAGACAACCATTACGATTATCAATAAACTGGGACTACACGCACGGGCCGCTTCAAAATTTGTCACTACCGCTGCAGCATTTGGCAGCAAAATACAGATCGGCAAAGAGGGTACGATGGTCGACGGGAAAAGCATTATGTCGGTCATGTTACTGGCTGCCAGTCAGGACTCCGAGCTGGACCTGCACATCGATGGCGATGACGAACAACGCGCGTTTGAGGCGATCAGCGACTTAGTTAACGACTATTTTGGTGAAGGCGAATAAATAGCACTACTCACCACCAACAGTCATCCCCTCAACAAGAATTGAACCGCTCTGAATGTTACCCCGACGGTCGACATCATTGCCCACTGCAACGATATTGGCAAACATCTCTTTGAGATTACCCGCTATGGTTATTCCAGAAACCGGATACTGAATGACGCCATTCTCAACCCAAAAGCCACTTGCACCTCTTGAGTAATCGCCGGTCACAAGGTTAACCCCTTGTCCCATCAACTCAGTAACAAGCACACCGTTCCTCATCAACTGCAACAACCCCGCTGAATCGTAACCACCATCCGATATCCGCAAATTATGAACTCCACCGGCATTCGCAGTGCTTGTCATCCCCAGCTTACGCGCCGAATATACGCCCAACAAATAGCTACAAAGCACCCCCTCCCTGACAAAATGCTTATCGATAGTTGGTAGACCGTCATTATCAAAAGCGGCACTACCCATTCCCCTGATTAGTCGTGGGGTTTCGAAAATATTGATGAAATCCGGGAACAATGGCTTATTCAGGGCATCCAGCAAAAAGGAAGACTGCCGATAGAGACTGGAACCGCTAATTGCACCCAGCAAATGAGAAAGTAACCCTCCTGCAATTTCGGCGGCAAACAATACTGGTATCTTTGCTGTTTTCAGTGTGCGTGGGTCAAGACGCTGCTCCGTTCTCTGGGCGGCTTTTGCACCTACCATTTCCGGACTTTCCAACCCTTGCGCATCACGGGATACACTGTACCAGTAATCCCGCTGCATCTGCTCATTCTCGCCCGCAATTAACACACAACTCAGACTTGAACGGCTGGCCAGAGAGCTTCCTATGAAACCTTGACTGTTGCCGTAGACACGACAGCTCTGATGACTCGAAATACTCGCACCTTCGGAGTTAGTAATTTTTTCTGATGCTGAAAATCCGGATTCCTCACACTGCAATGCAATAGCAACCGCTTCATCCACCTCAACATTCCAGGGGTGAAACAGGTCCAGATCAGGAAGATCCCTGGCCATACATTCTTTATCCGCTAACCCGGAACAAGGATCTTCTGAAGTGTAACGAGCAATATTACTGGCAGCAGCCACAGTATCCACAATTGCTTGTTTGCTACTATCAGACGTGCTCGCCGACCCTTTGCGTTGCCCGTAGTAAAGAGTAATCCCAAACCCTTGATCACGATTAAACTCAACCGTCTCTAATTCGCCTTGACGCACGCTGGCGTTCAGGCCGCTTTCCAGGCTAATTCCAACCTCAGCGCCACTCGCACCTTGTTTACGTGCTTCTGCGAGAATGTCTTCCACCACCTGCTCCAGGCGCTGCTGCTCTTGATGAAAATCAAGCTGTTTGTCTGTTTCAGGAGGTTGGGGCATTGGTCTGGTCACTTTCTGTAAGTTGGTAAACTATTCTACCCTCAGTTGAAAGCCTGCGCCAAACAGACAATTTGAGATAAACTGTTTACAATAGCCCGCTGAACTATTCACTATAGATACTTCTTTTCCTATGCCTAGAGATAAACAGCCAACTGAACTCCCCGAAGAAGAGCTCAAAAGCAAAACCCAGATCAAGCAAGAGATGCATGACCTGCAGGATTTAGGAAGGCGACTACTCGAACTAAAACCTTCGGTAATGGCTGCATTGCCGATCACGGAACGGCTACGCCTTGCGCTGGAAGAAACCAGACGCATTAAAAGCAACAATGCGCGTAAACGTCATATGCAATTTATTGGCAAGCTGATGCGCGACCAGGAGCTTGAACTATTACTGCAAGCCGTGGATCGCCAGGATACCAGCAGCACCGAATACAACCGCATTTTCCACCAATTGGAGAAGTGGCGTGACCGCCTGATTAACGAAGATAAAGAAGCCCTCTCCGACTATCTTGCTGATCAACCAGGGGCTGATGTACAACACTTGCGCCAACTGATACGCAACGCCAAAAAAGAATTAAAAGAGGAAAAACCTCCCACGTATAGCCGTAAACTTTTTCGCTACCTGCGGGAACTTGCCGAGCTGAAAGAAAAAACTTAAAGACTCGTTAATGGGGATACCAAGGTAATGATCAAACTGGTTCTGTGTCTACGCAAAAAATCCGGCATCGACGAACTTATTTTCCGCGAATACTGGAACAATGAGTTTGATAGTTTTGTGCGCCATGCTGGAAATGAGTTGCAAAGCAAACGAATTGCAAAAAGTCTCACCCTGCACATTGATGCTAACGAGGTAATGCAACAACGACAAAATTCCATGAATGCCTTCGATGGAATGATTGAATTTTGGCTCGACGAGCCATACAAAGGCTTCTCCCAAACCTACACCGATAAGTGGAAAGAACAGGTCGATGAGGTATTCAGAAGTCAGCAGTCCATTCTGGATATGCAGCAATCAACCCTGTTTTTTGTCGAGGAAAAAATCATTGTCGAAGCGCAATAAGAAGCGTCATAAATTAGTCACAACGACTGACGATTAGCCCGTCCCACCGACCGTCAGCTCGTCTATTTTTAAAGTCGGTTGACCAACACCTACGGGTACCGACTGCCCATCCTTACCGCAAATACCTATCCCCGTATCCAGTTCCAGGTTGTTTCCTACCATACTTACTCGATTCATCGCTTCAGGGCCGCTACCAATCAGCGTCGCGCCTTTGATCGGAGTCGTTATCTTCCCGTTCTCAATCAAATAGGCTTCGCTGGTTGAAAATACAAATTTTCCGGATGTGATATCAACCTGACCTCCTCCCAAACTTGCGGCGTAGATACCACGATCTACCGAAGCAATAATTTCTTCGGGATCACTTTCACCGGCCAGCATATAGGTATTGGTCATGCGCGGCATAGGAAGATGGGAGTACGATTCCCGGCGACCGTTGCCAGTTGAACGAACTCCACTCAGCCGAGCATTCAGCTTGTCTTGTATATAACCCTTAAGAACACCATTTTCTATTAATGTAGTGCATTCGGTCGGCGTTCCTTCATCGTCCATATTTAACGATCCACGACGCCCGGGGAGCGTGCCATCATCAACAATAGTGCACAGCGAGGACGCAACCTGCTCGCCGACTCGACCGGAATACGCGGAACTACCTTTGCGGTTAAAATCACCTTCCAGGCCATGCCCGACCGCCTCGTGAAGTAAAACTCCCGACCAGCCCGGCCCAAGCACTACCGGCATCGTTCCAGCTGGCGCAGCTATCGCCTCCAGGTTAACAAGCGCCTGGCGAACCGCTTCACGAGCGTAGTCAGAAGCCAGATCCGGCTGCATAAAGAGCTCATAACTGCTTCGACCACCACCCCCACTGGACCCTCTCTCCCTTCGTCCATTCTGTTCAGCAATGACACTCACATTAAGACGCACTAAAGGTCTGACATCCGCAGCAAGGGTACCGTCTCCACCCATCACAAGTACGGTCTCAAATACACCAGATAATCCAACCGTTACCTGTTTGATGCGAGGGTCAATGGCGCGAGCTTCCGCATCGAGCCTTTTCAATAGATCAACTTTATCCTGCTGGGCCAGGCTATTAAGAGGATTCACCGGTTGATATAAATCTAATATTGCCGATCTATTCCAGGCAGATATTCGACGCTCCTGACCTTGATTGGTAATACTGCGAGCGGCAGAAGCAGCCTGTTTTAGTGCAGGTAAAATAATTTCGTTGGAATACGCAAATCCGGTTTTTTCACCACTAATAGCACGCACACCCACACCACTATCAACATTGAAACTACCCTCACGGACAATGCCATCATCGAGAACCCACGACTCATGTCGAGAACTCTGGAAATACAGATCGGCAGCGTCAACATTGCGACCCAGCATACTGTTTAATACATCCTGCAGATTATTCTCCGATAAGCCTGCAGGCAACAATAATTGCTCTTTTGCAATGTCCAGAATGTCAGTCATAGTATGGCTCGATTACTCATCGGTTAGAGGCTGTCCATTTAACCAGATCGGCAGGGAATACCAGGTCCCCGATAATTTATGATGCTGCAGGCTTGGGATCGATTCTCGAGCCCTGTCTAATTCAGTACTGTCCAATTTCACAACCAGCACCCGTGGAACCTCAGCGGCACTCGTCACCACTTGACCCCAGGGGTTTACGACCATGGAGTGCCCCCATGTTTTTCGTTGTCCATGTGAGCCACATTGATTTGCTGCTATTACAAAAGCGCCGTTCTCTATAGCTCGAGCCCTTAGTAAAACCTTCCAATGAGCACTACCAGTTACCGCGGTAAATGCTGATGGCAAGAAAAATAGCTCGGCGCCACTCAGGGCGAGGACTTTAAACAACTCAGGAAAACGCAGATCGTAGCAAATCAGTGGTGCAATCCGCCCCCAGGGAGTATCAATCAGAGCGGTATGCTTGCCGGGTTGGTAATCCCTGGATTCCCGATATTGTCCGGTATCGTCAGCAACGCTGACATCAAACAGGTGAATCTTGTCATAGTAACTCACCTCTCGCCCCTGACTGTCAAATACCAGGCAGCGGGAGCATACGCGATCATCATCGGGATCACCACCCGTCACGGGAATCGTCCCAGCGATCAGCCAAACACCCAGTGACTGACTAAGCTCAGACAACCAGCCTTCAATCTTCAACCTTTGCAACTGTTCGAGCAATCCCTGTAATCCACCATCGCCGTAACTGGCGAAACACTCAGGTAAAACCACTAGCTGGGCGCCCTGCTCGACGGCTTCAGTTATTCCGCGTTGAGCCTGCTGCAAATTACTCTCAACACTTGCCCCTGAGTTAAGCTGGACAATTCCAACACAGACACTTTTCATAATGATCCATTGATACCAATCTTCGGCAAACTACTAACCGTCTATTGCCGACCAAATAAACGGTCCATCGTAATTTCCGGATTATCCGCATTGCCTTTAATAATATATTTCACGCTGGCAAACTTTTGAATTTCATCCCCCAACAACTGATCGAAAACCAACATCGCACCACCAAATATCGGATTCACAAATACCAGACCCAATATTGGCAAAGTTGAAGTCACGGGCAACGTCACGACAAGCTCTGCATCGATGACGTTTTGATTAGCGTCCAGACTGCCAGTGAATTTAAAATCAGAACCAGTCCCTTCCACCAGCATGTGCTCATTTGTAGTCAAAACTCCATTATCAAACTTAAATGGAATCGTTGTACGATCGAATGAAATGCCATCGGAAAACAGATCAGAGAAATCCAAACTCAGGCGGCGGGAAATATTGTTTATGTTCAACACCCCCAATACCCGTAATGCTCTGGTAGATTGCCCGGTATCAACAAACTGACCATCAATCAGCTCACCATTGAGCGTCCCCTCAAGATTACTCTGCGATATAGCTGCGGGGCTGCCCGCCCAATTCAAATCGTACTGAAAACTGCCACTTTTACTTTCAATAAATGACGGGTAATGCCAACGATTTAAAACATCCGCCATATTTTCCAGCGATAAATCACCCTTCACATAGGTGCGGTGGATACCATTGCTATACGCCCAGCTTAGATCACCCTTAATATCTGTGGCGCGTATGCGTCCAGCGACATTGAAAGCGTGCAAACCCTCTTCATAAGGGCGAAGGTTAGCAGCGATATTGCCCCAGATATCTTCACCAAACTTCAACTCATCGATGGTGATATTCATATTGGGAACTTGTCGTGGATCAAACTCTTGCAAGGGGTCCGGTTCCAGCTCAGTATTTATGGGTGCAGGCTGCGATACCAGCTCCTCATCATCCACCTCGCCCACCGCCTCCAAATGCGATACACCTTCATCCAACGCCTCAAGATGAATATGTTTCACATGCACTTCATACAGCGAATCAGCAACCTTCTGCCGAACGGTTCCTGCAATGACTGGTGAGGATATATCGAGTACACGTAGCGTCTCATTGATCTCACCGTTCAGTTGAAGCTGTGCAATCTGTTGATCATAGGCATCCAGTTGATCAATAGTAAGGTTATCAATTAACACGGAGTATGAACCGGTATCACCCCCTGATTGTTTTTCTTCACCAAAGCTTTGTATCGCCCAATCGACCCAGGGCTTGAGTATGAGTTCTTCAATATGGCCTTGCACCCGAATTACTGAACCAACCTTCGCCTTGGCCGCCGCCCCCCCCAGGGACAGGTTAGCGCCATGTATCTGCCCATCTCTGGAAATCAATCGCCAATCGAGCACTTTGCCATAATGTCCGGTGTAGGTAGTTTGATCAATCTGCTGGATATCGGTTGCCAATTGCAAACGAAATGGACGTACCGATTGTTTCTCTTTTCCAACAGGTTGAGGCATCAACACCTCCACACCTTGCAAGGGGGATTCAACAACCAAGGTTACTTCCGACCCCGATGGTTGCTGGTTGATCACCAGATTACCTTTATAAGTAGTCTCGCCCGACGCTACATCACGGGCCATATCCATAGAAGCAGGATCCGCTCCCAAAGCCTCAGTAAACCAGTCGTAGAGATTATCCAGCGCTATATTTCCATCGACCAGAAACTGCACCACATCCGGAGCCCCTTTGTTGGCCACGGCTTGTACGTTGGCTTTCCCGCCCAGCAAAGTCACTGCCATGGGGTCACTGTATAATCCTTTGGCAGAATCATAGTTCAGCACACCGGTTAAATTTTCCAATTGCAGTTGCTCTCGCTGCAAAAAAAACCGGTTATTATCGAACGCAATTCCAACCTGGTATCTATCTTCGCCAGGACCCAGTGGAATCGTCAGGTTCAGCCCGACCTTAATATCACCACCCAACTGCCAAAACTCGGCTTCTCCACCCAGGGTTTCGTTGATAGGACTTTCCCGAAGTAAACGCATGGCAGAAGCACTGTTACTGAGCGCGGTACCTTGTACGCTCAAAACCGGCGAGGTATCACCAGGGCTGGCAGGAATGTGTACGGCAAGCTCTGCTATCTGTGCTCCCCAGACTTCCCCTTCGGTAGCATCAACCCGAACTTCATCATCATTAATAACCACCAGGGCTGTGACATTTTCAGCATTCGGCCAATCATCAACATAATGGACATCGGCTTGTTCAAGATTGAAAAACAGTCCAATGGTAAAATCGTTAACTTCCTCGGTATCTTCCAGCGCGCCATTCATAATGAATGAGCCCTGATTAAAGGTACCTGCAAGTAAACCCTTATCGAGCCAACTCACTACCTCTTTACTCAGTCCGCTTTCACCCACCGGAATATACTTACCCGCGTAACGCACGTCTCCATTGCTAATGCCTGCTTGCAACCCCATGGTAACCGGGCGTTCATCAAACGGAATATCCAACCTGAACTGACCGTGAACTTCGCCCTCATCACCCACAAGGAGAATGTTTTCTGTAATTAAAGAGTACTGGTTATCTGCAATCACCCAGTGTAAAAAACCACTGGCTTCACGGTAATGCCATGGTTCACGGAACAGCTTCAGTAAGCCTAAAGTAAACTCTTCGGAATCCAGCTGAAGATAACCGGATGCTTTCGACGCATGCACAATGCCATTTATTCCGTGCCCATATGGTGCTTCGCCCCAGGCATCAACAGACACATCGCGTAAATGAGCAGTGACCTCAAAATCTTCTTGCCGGGGTAGATAACGAAATCTGATTTGCTCTAACCAACCAGAAGGGTTCAGGGTAGACAACACCCGTTGCGGCATGCCCGACAAAACTTCTCCTCTCAGCAAAATATTTTTAATCAAAGCCAGATCAAACCCTGGCGTCGTCACTTCGACCACCCCATCCGCTGACCCTTCAATATAGATCTCGCTCTCGGGCCATTGATAGCCCTCCACCGTAAAAGCAATATCATTTAACCAAAGTTGCCACTGCTCCATGTCGCGATAACGAAGAGACACATCGATACTTAAATCAGAAATACTGTGTAGCTCTTCATCATCGGTTAATTCTATGTGGCCTATATCTGCGCTGCCGTTAAGTTCCCACTGCTCTCCATCCCAATTCAGCCAAAATTCAGGTTTAAGGTTAAGCGCCAGCAGTGGCGGTGATACTTGAGGCACCATATGCAGCCAGGGTGCAAACTCCAGCATGCTGCCATGCAAATAAGCATTTACCCGCAAGCTTTGCAGGCTATCGAACTCACCACCTATGATCGCCATCAAATACACGTCTTGCTGGAACCCGACCCTGCCACTCACATCAAGCTGAATGCGCCCATCGTCCAGGTCATAGAGATCAAACTGTAGTTTCTCAAGGCTTCGTGCCTGATTCTCAAAAGGTTGCAAGTGCACGGTAGCATTGGTTACAGCAATATGATCCTGTCGTTCCACTAATTTCAAATAACGAACAAGGGCCAAGAGGTTCTCGTTGTCGGCTACTTCACTCGCTGAACCACTGGCATCCATAGCATCGTTTGCAGCGCTGTCTTTATCGTCAGCAGAAGGGCTACTATCCGCTGTATTCTCAGACTCCCATCCCGTCAGCTGCCATCTGCCATCACTACTTTGATGCACATAAAGCTCAAGGCCGGATACGATCAACTCACGAAAAACCAGATCTCGTTTACGCAATGTCTGGAAAAAATCGAGCTCTACCGTAAGACTTTCAAGATGGAGACTGGAGCTAAAACCTGGCTCATTTGTGCCACTAAGAATATCTACGTGTCGAGCTACCAGAGCCGGGTCAAAGCCGCGAAAACTCCCCTCAATCTCTTCAACCCGAACACTGACACCTAACAGCTCCGAGAGATCCCGCTCAACAACAGAGCGATAGTCCTGCAACATAGGAAGCAACATGCGCCCAGCCACGACGTAAGCTGCCAACAGTAATATCAATACAATAGTGATCTGTATCGCACGCTTATAAAAATGGATCGCCAGCTTCTTCATGACAAATGATTCATCCTATCAACGACCATCCAAACATCATTACAACAGCACCACATCAAACTGTTCCTGCGTATACATTGGCTCCACCTGAAATCTGACAGGGCGATCAATAAATTCCTCCAGGTCCGCAATATTTCCCGATTCTTCATCAAGTAAACGATCCACCACAGATTGTGAAGCCAACACTAGATAGGACTCGCTATCGTAAGCTCTGGCTTCCCGGAGAATTTCACGAAAAACTTCATAGCAAACGGTATCAGCTGTCTTTAATGTTCCACGCCCATCACAGGTCGGACAGGTTTCACACAGGGTATGCTCGAGACTTTCGCGTGTTCTCTTACGAGTCATCTCGACCAGACCAAGCTCTGACACACCTGTAATATTAGTCTTGGCATGATCACGTTCCATTGATTTTTCCAGCGTGCGCAAAACTTGTCGCTGATGTTCGTTGTCTTCCATATCAATAAAATCAAGAATGATAATCCCGCCGAGGTTACGTAATCGTAACTGCCTGGCAATAGCGGTTGCAGCCTCAAGGTTAGTCTTAAAGATAGTTTCTTCCAGATTACGGTGCCCGACAAATCCACCCGTATTAACATCGATAGTGGTCATCGCTTCTGTCTGGTCCAAAATCAAATATCCGCCAGACTTAAGTTGCACCTTACGACTCAGCGCTTTTTGTATTTCATCTTCGACACTGTAGAGATCGAAGATCGGGCGCTCACCGGGATAATACTCTACCCGCCCGGTAACTTCCGGTAGCAGTTTCTCAACAAAACGCTCCACTTTCTGAAATGTCTCTCGAGAATCAATGCGTATCTTTTCAATATCCGGTACAGCCAGATCTCTCAAAGTTCGCAAGTGTAATGGGAGATCTTCATAGACATTACCGGGCGCCTTGGTACTTTTAATCGCCTCGGATATAGTCTCCCAAAGCCTTTGCAAATACCGTACATCGGCAACAATTTCAGCCTCCCCAACACCTTCTGCAGCAGTGCGCAGAATAAATCCTGCGTCCTCTGCCTCCGGCATACTCTCCAGCGCTGCTTCAACCAGGGACTTTAATCGTTCACGCTCTTCAGGTTGCTCGATTCGCAGGGATATACCGACATGATTGGAATCGGGCATCAACACCAGATAGCGAGCGGGAATAGAGATATTGGTAGTCAGTCGTGCGCCTTTAGTGCCTAACGGATCCTTGGTGACCTGAACCACCAGAGACTGACCATCATGAACCAGTTGCTGGATAGGCAGGGCCTCTGCGTTATTGTTATCCCGCTCACCACGGCGACAGATCTCTCCAACATGAATAAACGCAGCTCGCTCCAAGCCGATATCCACAAATGCGGCCTGCATGCCAGGCAAGACCCTGACCACCTTACCTTTGTAAATATTGCCTACAATGCCCCTTTTCTGAGGGCGCTCAATGTAGACCTCTTGCAATACTCCATTTTCCACCACCGCCACCCGGGATTCCATCGGGGTGATGTTCATCAGAATCTCTTCGCTCATGAGCACACCAATAAATTTTAGTTATCTACTAGTATACCCAATAGGGAACCCCAAACGCTTGCAGTAACTCAGTTGTTTCCGCTAAAGGTAGCCCGACAACTCCGCTATAACTTCCGGTAATTTCTCGAACAAAGACTGCTCCCAACCCCTGAATCCCATAACCACCTGCTTTATCCGCAGGCTCACCACTTTGCCAATAACGCAGAGCCTGCTCATCGGAAATGTCCGCAAAAACAACCCGGGTTCGACTAAGCCTGACTTCCATATGAGTATCCAGACACATTGCTACAGCACTCATCACCTCATGCTCGGATCCGGACAATCGACGTAGCATAGCGACAGCCTCATCCTGGTTCGACGGTTTACCCAAAATACTGGAACCTGACACCACTGTAGTATCAGCACAGAGCACCGGCAATATCGGTAGATTCTGCCGCTCCACCTGACAGCGTGCGGCCACCGCCTTTTCTTTTGCCATACGGAGCACATAGGCCCCAGGTGATTCCCCGGCAAAAGGGGCCTCATCAATATCTACCGAGAATTGTTCGAAACAAACGCCTATTTGCGCAAGAAGTTCTTTGCGCCGCGGAGAACTGGACGCCAGATAAAGTGCCGCTGATGACATAATCACCCCAACAGGAATCTACAGATTGATGTTAGCGAATGCGATAACGCCGGCGAACATCACGAAGTATCACGAATAACCAGGGCCACAATACGGCGCTGACTACGGTCGGTACCAGGAAAGTAAAATCCGGAACCGTCTGCCCGGTCGCCGACTTAACCCAGAGACCGATCATCTGGTACAAACCCACGACAACGAATACGAAAAACGATTGCTGTAATAATGGAAACATCCGCATGCGTCGATGCAGGTTGATCATAATGTACGCCACCACAACCATGCCGAGTGCATTCTGCCCGAGTAGAGTCCCCTGCATCACGTCCAGCATTAATCCTGCACACCAGGCCCAGCCAACCCCAATTCGCTCAGGAAGTGCCAGAATCCAGTAAACCACCACCATCACCAACCATTCAGGACGAGCGAACTGGCTCCATCCTGGCATCGGTAATACCGCCAGTAACAACGCGACCAGGAAAGTAATAAAAATAATTCCGCCACCATGTGACTGTTGATTACTCATGAACGTCTCCGGATGTTTCACTGTCCGGCTCGGCAACCATCTCATCAAGCGCTACAGACTTATCCGTAAATACCAACAACAGATGGCTACTACGATTCAAACTGGCACTCGGGCGCACCCTGACAAAAGCAAAAGGATGCCCGGGATCATGAACTACCGAGACTACTTTACCGACAGGATAGCCACTGGGAAAACGCTGGCCAAGACCAGAACTGATCAGTAAATCCCCTTCAACGATATCGGCTGTATTGGGTACATGACGCAAGCTCAACTCATCCAGCTTGCCAGTACCGCTGGCAATGGCTCGCACCCCGTTACGATTAATTTGCACTGGCAAGCTATGGCTGTTATCGCTAATCAACAGCACTCGACTGGACAGCAAGCTCACAGAGATAACCTGCCCCACCAGGCCATCGGCATCCAGCACCGGCTGACCGACAAAAACCCCTTTGCTGGTACCTTTATTGATTACCACCTGATGAGAATAAGGATCAGGGTCAACCCCGATCAATTCAGCAACCAACACTTTTTCATCAACGAGTTCTGAGGAATTAAGCAATTCGCGCAAGCGGACATTCTGCGCAGTCAAGGACGCCAGCTTCTGCAACCGTCTGTCGAGCACAAGGTTTTCTGCCCAGAGGCTGGCGTTTTCCTCCAGCAACATTTCACGGGTATTGAAAGAGCTGCTAAAGGATCCCAGTAAACTGGCAGGAATACTGGCCATCCATTGTACCGGCGTGGTCACCACCGTTAACCAGGCACGAGTGGCCTGGAGATAATCATAGCGATGGTCAACCACGATGAGGCTCACTGACAAAATAACCAGCAGTACCACTCGGGTTGCGACCGAAGGGCCTTGGGTAAAAATCGGTTTAATCGCTACCTCCCCAGATACATCGCATTGGTATTATGCCCCCTGGATATCGAGTGTCTCCAGAAACACAAACGGCGCCCAACCTGTCAGACCGGACGCCGAAACTACCGCCAATAACTTGCTTTATTCAGTAGACAGCAGGTCTGCAGCATGTTGATCCATAAGCTCCAGGGCTCGACCACCACCTCGAGCAACGCAGGTTAACGGATCTTCCGCCACTATAACTGGCAAGCCTGTTTCTTCGCTCAACAAACGATCAATATCTCGCAGCAAGGCACCGCCTCCGGTCAACACCAAACCTCGAGTCGCGATATCGGACGCCAACTCTGGCGGGGATTGCTCCAGGGCGCTTTTGACGGCCTGGACGATTGCCGCCAAAGACTCCTGCAACGCACTAAGAATTTCATTACTATTGAGCGTAAAACTGCGAGGCACACCTTCAGCCAGGTTACGGCCACGCACATCAATTTCCAGAACCTCCTGTCCGGGGTAAGCGCATCCGACTTCATGCTTGATACGCTCAGCAGTAGATTCACCGATCAGACTGCCGTAGTTACGGCGAACGAAGGTCACAATCGCCTCATCAAAGCGATCACCGCCAACACGCACTGATTCAGCATAAACTACGCCATTCAGCGAGATAATGGCGATTTCAGTTGTTCCACCACCAATATCGACAACCATCGAACCCATGGCTTCTTCAACCGGCAGACCTGCACCAATCGCTGCTGCCATTGGCTCTTCAATCAAGTAAACTTCACGGGCACCTGCACCCAGGGCTGATTCACGAATCGCCCGGCGCTCAACCTGGGTTGATTTGCAAGGAACACACACCAGGACTCTCGGACTGGGCTGCAAAAAACTGCTCTCGTGCACACTGTTAATGAAATGTTGGAGCATCTTTTCAGTAACATTAAAATCTGCGATCACACCATCCTTCATAGGTCGGATAGCGGAAATATTGCCCGGTGTGCGCCCTAGCATTCGTTTGGCATCAGTCCCTACCGCCGCAACACTTTTTTGGTTTCCATGATGACGAATAGCCACCACCGAAGGTTCATTCAGCACAATTCCCTTGTCACGAACGTAGATCAGAGTATTGGCTGTCCCAAGATCGATAGACAGATCACTCGAGAACAAACCTCGTAATTTTTTGAACATCAGTTGATTATCCCAACAATAAAAAGCAAGAATTTCAGATAGCGGAGAACTGTATCAATGCCCCGCCTTTAGAGCAAGGAATCTCGTGCAACTTTGCACACTAAGGTAACCTTTTGCAGCCCTTGCCACACAACCGCTCAGCTCCACTGCCAGGCTCTCTCAAAAACCTGCTCGGCGTTGCCTGTACCAATAAAAAAATAGTTCGCTATTCACGCCGCGCAGAGGACAACCCAGTCTGCTTCAGGGTACAATCCGCAGGCTTGTATATTCGTTTGAAAAACTGCTCGATACCTCGACAGTGAAGGAGAAAGACATGTCCTTTGACCGTACAGATGTGGAGCGCACCGCCCACCTTGCGAGACTCTCAATCAATGAGAGCGACATTGAAAACACCACCGAAACCCTGACCCATATTTTGCAACTGGTGGACCAAATGCAAGCCGTGGATACCTCCGGCATTACACCCCTGGCGCATCCCCTTGAGGCGGTTCAGCGCCTGCGAGCCGACCAGGTCACCGAAAGCGATCAACGCGATGCTTTCCAGCAAATAGCTCCAGCAACCGAAAACGGTCTCTATCTGGTACCCAAGGTCATTGACTGACAGCGTCCTCTACGCCGCCCATCAATAACAGGACAGAACACCTAATGCACAATAAAACCATCGTCGAACTTTCCCGCGCTCTGGCCGCCGGTGAATTTAGCAGCACCGAATTAACGACACATTTCCTACAGCGTATTCATTCGCTGGACGAACAGTACAACAGTTTTATCACCGTTACCGAAGAACGCGCCCTGGCCGATGCGACAGAAGCCGACGAACGTATTGCACAGGGTAAGGCTACCGCCCTTACCGGGATTCCGCTGGCCCACAAGGATATTTTCTGCACTCAGGGAATTCGCACCAGCGCCGGCTCCAAAATGCTGGATAATTTCATTGCGCCTTATGAATCTACCGTCACTGCCAATTTCAATGCGGCCGGCTGCGTAATGTTAGGCAAAACCAATATGGATGAGTTTGCGATGGGCTCCTCCAACGAAAACAGTTTTTATGGGCCAGTCAGTAACCCCTGGGATACCAAGGCTATCGCCGGAGGATCTTCTGGCGGTTCAGCGGCCGCCGTGGCCGCCCGTTTAACACCAGCGGCTACTGGCACCGACACCGGAGGGTCGATTCGGCAGCCCGCTTCTCACTGCGGCATTACCGGGCTCAAACCGACCTACGGCCGGGTATCTCGCTGGGGCATGATCGCTTACGCTTCCAGTCTCGACCAGGCTGGCCCAATGGCCCGCACTGCCGAAGATGTTGCCCTGCTCCTGCAAGCTATGGCAGGTATGGATCCGAAAGACTCTACCAGTGTTGACCGACCCGTTGAGGATTACAGCGCAACCCTCAATGAGTCCCTGCAGGGATTACGGGTTGGTTTGCCAGCAGAATTTTTTGCCGAAGGTCTGGACTCCGACGTCGAGCAATGCGTGAGCAACGCGGTTAGTGAGCTCGAAAAACTCGGTGCCACCGTCAAGCAGATCAGTCTGCCAAACTCCAACCTGTCGGTACCATCGTATTACGTCATAGCACCTGCCGAAGCATCCTCTAACCTGTCACGCTTCGACGGTGCCCGGTTCGGTTACCGATGCGATCAACCACAGGATCTGGAAGATCTCTACAAGCGTTCGCGCGGAGAAGGTTTCGGGGCTGAAGTTAAACGGCGAATCCTGGTCGGCACCTACGCGCTATCAGCCGGCTACTACGATGCCTATTACATTCAGGCACAAAAAATCCGTCGCCTGATCAAAAACGATTTCATCAATGCCTTTAATGACGTGGACGTTATTGTCGGCCCAACCGCACCGACGCCGGCCTTTAATCTTGGTGAAAAAGCCGACGATCCGGTGGCCATGTACCTGTCTGATATCTACACCCTGTCGACCAACCTCGCAGGATTACCCGGCATGAGCATTCCAGCCGGCCAGGTATCCGGACGTCCGGTTGGACTGCAAATTATCGGCAACTATTTTAGCGAGGCGAAACTACTGAATATCGCGCATCGCTTCCAGCAGGCGACCGACTGGCATTTAAAAGCACCGACAGACATCGGCGCATGATTTATTACAGTCGCCACACAAAATTGATTTACCACGTGCAGTCGTAAATTCGGTAAGAGGTTTATATTATGGGATGGGAAACTGTGATCGGACTGGAAGTACATGTCCAGCTGGCCACCAAGAGCAAAATTTTTTCCGGCGCAAGCACCGTCTTCGGTGCCGAGCCCAATACTCAGGCCTCACTGGTTGATCTCGGCATGCCTGGCATACTGCCGGTGGTAAACGAGCAAGCCTATCGGTATGCGGTGATGTTCGGACTGGCGATCGATGCCAAAATCAGCAAACGCTCCTACTTCGAGCGTAAAAATTATTTCTACCCCGATCTCCCCAAAGGCTACCAGACCACCCAACTGGAGCAGCCCATCGTCGGCCCTGGGCATATTCAGATACAGCTCCCCAATGGCGACACCAAAGAGGTTCGCATTCATCATGCCCACCTGGAGGAGGATGCAGGAAAATCCCTGCATGAAGATTTCCACGGCATGAGCGGTATCGATCTTAACCGTGCCGGCACTCCACTGATAGAGATCGTCAGCGAGCCGGACATGCGCTCCTCAGCAGAAGCTGTGGCCTTCGCCAAAAAACTGCACTCTATCGTCACCTCCCTGGGAATTTGTGATGGAGAGATGTCGCAGGGATCGATGCGCTTTGACGTTAACGTATCGGTACGCAAGAAAGGCAGCGAAGTTCTCGGCACCCGTACCGAAACCAAAAACCTCAACTCCTACCGGTTTATGGAAGAGGCGATAGCATTGGAAGTCGAGCGCCAGATCGATCTGATCGAAGATGGCGGTACGGTCCTGCAGGAAACCCGGCTCTACAATGCCGATACGCGCACCGCTCGTTCGATGCGCTCTAAAGAGGAAGCCAACGACTATCGTTACTTCCCTTGCCCTGATCTACTGCCCGTAGAAATTGATGATGAATTTATCGAAGCCGCCCGGGCCAGCCTGCCGGAACTACCCGACGCTCGACAGGCTCGATTCATGGATCAGTATAAACTCTCAGAATACGATGTTTCACAACTTGCCCAATACCGTGACACAGCCGAGTACTTTGAGAAAGTTACCAAGACCTGTAAGGATGCCAAACTGGCCGCCAACTGGGTAACCGGTGAACTAGCTAGCAGGCTCAATAAAGAAAGCCTCAATATTACACACAGCCCGGTGGGCGCCGATCAACTCGGCGAAATGCTGTTGCGCGTTAAAGATGACACCATCTCTGGCAAAGGTGCAAAAACGGTCTTTGATTCCATGTGGAATAAAGAAGGTAGCGCCGATGACATTATCGCCAGCAAAGGTCTGAAACAGGTTTCTGATAGCGGCGCACTGGAAGCCATGATCGATGAAGTGATGGCAGCGAACACCGCGCAGGTTGAACAATACCGTGCCAGCCCTGCTGAGAAGCGCGGCAAAATGATTGGCTTCTTCGTTGGCCAGATAATGAAAGCGTCCCGTGGTTCCGCCAACCCCGGACAAGTGAATAAGTTACTCAAGGTCAAACTGGATGGCTAATCCGTTTGTTCGAAAAATTGCATTCAGATGGTTGCGTACAAAATAAAGGAACTCGCTGTTAAGAATACAAAAGCTGGAGCCTGAACTCTTACACCCTGAAGCGATTGTATTTACATTCACTAATAAACAATTGACCAATAAAAAGCCCCGACTAAATCGGGGCTTTTTATTTATAGCTAGACATTATTGATAACCTGCAGTGCAAATAATCACCTACAGCAAATATCATCACGAATCCTTGCCCGTAACCTCAACACTCTCATAACGGTCTTCGCCCTTCTCATACGGCAAAATCAGATTCAGGATAATGGCCACCAATGCCGCCAAACCAACCCCTTGCATACTGAAGGGTATCAGTTCCCGGTTTCATACCACCAATGCCAATCACCAGCACCAGCACCTGCACCAGGGAAACAATACAAAGGTTTCTGGCTTTGCTCATATCCACCTGGGATTTAATCAGGGTATTGAGCCCAACCACGGCAATCGAGCCAAACAGCAACATCAAAATACCCCCCATCACCGGCACCGGCACCGGAATGGTTTACAGCAACATGCCGAACTTGCCTATGAACTTGCTCTTAGCCTGCGGGCGGGGTAAGGTTTCGCGTTTTATCATGAAGCAGCGACAAGCTGCAGATGACTATCAATTACTTGAGGTATTTCATGCCCATTGATCTCGAAGAAATCAAACAGGTCTATGCCGAAGCCGACTGCATCTACACCAATGAACAGGTCGAGACCGCTCTGGGGGAAATGGGCAAAGCGATCACCGAACGACTTCAGGACAGCAACCCGGTAGTCTATACCATCATGAACGGCGGGCTGGTTACCTGCGGCAAGCTGTTGACGCACTTAGACTTCCCTCTGCAAGCCGGATACATGCACGCAACTCGCTACCGTGACAAAATCCATGGTGGCAAGCTCGACTGGCTCGTACGCCCAACACACTCTATGGAAGGACGTACCGTATTGATCGTCGATGACATTCTGGATGAAGGCCATACCCTGGTGGAAGTCGTCGAGCATTGTAAAAGCCTCGGTGCGGAGACCATACTAACCGCCGTCCTGATCGATAAGCTCCATGAGCGCAAGGCGATTCCCGGGATGAAACCTGACTTTGCAGCCCTGGAAATCGAGGATCGTTATATCTTCGGTTTTGGACTCGACTACAAGGGTTACTGGCGCAATGCTCCAGGCATTTTTGCCCTTAAAGGCCACTAAAACCTGCACGCTATTTACGACACTGAGACATTTCGAATGCTAAAGAAAGACAAACAAAAGGTTATTGGGGAAGAGCTATCAGACGCGCGCATCAAGTCCATGCTTGATCTTCGAGATGAGCGGGGTGATGTCAGTGATTTACATCTGCTAACTCGAGCTTATCGCGCCTTACGCGCCGATGACTTCGAGCGTTTCGTTCACTTCTTCTGCACCGCAGGACACGACGTGAATGCCACCGATGCATCAGGTCGTAGTTTCCTGAAAATCATTTCCAAGCACGATCAAGCCACGCATTATACAAACATTCTAACAGCCGCTGGCGCCAACAAATAACTCACTCCAGGTGATCTGCATGCAGTTCGCCTGGCCGCTTTATCTTTACATCCCACTATCCTGGTCACCCATTATCCAAACCTGTAAGTCCTTCGCTTGGTTTTTATTAAACAGCATCCCCCAAAAGAGGTTAGCGGCATTAAAATGCTGAAACCTGCTCATTTAACCACAAAAAATCTCTATACCTGATCCAGCCCTCTTTATCACAACGATTAACAGGGTTAACCTTATGTGTTGCGTAACAGGCTACGCACCCCAATTCGCTAATCGGAATCAATACTTGGACGCTTCTCACGACCGCCAAAAGAAACAGCATAGACTCAGGCTTCCCATCGCCTACAAAATGGCGCTGGCCATCACCCTGTGCACCTTTCTTTCCCTGATGTTGCTGGTCTCCATTAATTCCAATCAACAGTACAAGTTGCTAAAAGCGCAGATTTCAGGGTTCGCCACGACCATCGTCAACCAGTTGGCAGCCGCTTCACAAGAATCACTGTTTACCGGAAACCATCTGGGTTTACGCCTTACCTTCACCAACCTGACCCGTCAAAATGACATTCGCGGCGTGGCGCTTTATGACGAACATGGCGTACTGCTACTCAAAGAGGGCGAAACCAGCGGATCCCTACTAGCCGAAAAATTGCGTAATACCCAACCATCCCCTTCATTAACGGCCGGCGAAATCCCTGATAAGGCTCTGCTACGTTTTCGTTGGACAAGCTATCAGGAACAGGACCTCACTGCGTTTATCGCCCCGGTAAGCTTTCAAGGCATAACCGGCGGCTATGTTGAAGTCACCTTCAGCCAAATCCAGCTGTTTGGCGTAATCAGTAACGCTATCACCAACACTATTCTGGTTGCCCTGATATTGTCTGCGCTATCGAGCATACTCGCTATCGTGATGGGAAAACGTCTTAGTAGCCCCATCGTCAATCTGGTCGACGCGACCGAACAGGCCCTTGGTCAGCACCGCAAAATACCACGCGAGCGTCGCTCCGGTAATGAGATTGCCTACTTGATCGATGACGTTAACGAAATGGGTCAGGCAATGCTGGAAAAGAACCAGCTGGAGCAGGTTTTCTCTCGCTTCGTGTCCCCCTCGATTGCCTCTCAAATGATCGACAGCCTGGACGATGCCGTACTCAACAACAGACGAGTGGAAGCTACCGTGTTGTTTGCTGATATCGTTGGATTCACGCAGATGTCAGAAAAATTGGATCCCGCACAGGTAGCAGAACTTCTTAATGAGTATTACGGCTATTGCTACAAACTCAGTAAATACTTCTATGGTACCGTTGATAAATTTATTGGGGACGCCGCGATGGTGGTGTTTGGTGTTCCAGAAGATGATCCTGAACATCGTTTCCACGCCATTGCCTATGCGGCATGCTTACAGCAACTCATGGAACAGCTCAACGTCAAACGACGTAAGAAACAGCAGTCTACCGTGCATATTCGCATCGGTATCAATTGCGGCATGATGCAAGCTGGTCTATTAGGTACCGATGAACGTATGGAATATACCGTGGTAGGCGACGCCGTAAACCTCGCATCGCGCTTGAGCGCAGAAGCCAGCGCCGACCAGATTGTTATTCCTGCTGAAATTTACCACCACGAAAAAGCCAAGGATCGCCTGCGGGCCAAGGTACATGGCGCCATTCGCATTCGTGGCAAAAGCGAACCTGTGGACACCTATTTAGTGACCGAGATTGTCGGCTCTCAACAACAGGCGATCAGCGATCTTTTAGCAGACCTGCTTAATGGAACTCATAGCGATGATTAAACGCGTCCATCTTTTTGTTTTCAGCTGCCTATTGCCTCTGCTGTTAAGCTCCTGCGCCCAGTACTACATTCAAACAGGTCAACTCGACAGTCAGCTTGAAAGCTGGCAAACCGAGCACCAATACCAGGCTGCAATCAGCGCTATTGATCAACTCCCTTCCGACCATCCAAACTACCACGATTATCAATCCCAGCGAGATCAATTACTCAAAAACCAACAACGCTTCATTGATAAAACCATTAATCAAGCCAACCAATTACTCGGCAAACGCCAGTGGCATGACGCCATCCTATTGTATCAACAGGCTATCGCAGGTAACCCGAATCAGCCTCAACTGATAGCGGCTTACAAAAATAGCCAATCACAACTGCTTATCTACACCACCAAACTGCAACACCAACTCAACCTGACGGACGCCAGCGTATTGCGCAAACGCTTGCAGCTCATAACGGAACTGCAACGTAGTAACCCTGACGAGCCAGACTTCCAGCTACAACTGGCAGCGGTGACTGAACGACAACAGGAGCTGCATGACTTCCTGACCGAATGCGCGCGCAATGGTGTGCAATATCCGAATTTTTCCCATGGAGAAAAGTGCTTGCTATGGGCCAGGGAAACATTACCAACAGGTACGTCTGACAAAGATCTGGTGGCGCTGGAAAAACACTACAAACAACAACACAAACAGTCCAGCAACGCGCGCGACAGGAAAGTTCAACAGAAGATCTCAGCGCTGGAGCAACAATACCACGAAGCATTAAAAGAGCAGGATTACCTGCTCTCCCGTGAACTACTTGATCAACAAGATCTGCTTCTTCCCAGCAATACCCACCTTATCACTACCCGACTAGAATTAGATGCCGAGATTGAAGCGTACGTGCAACAACAAATCAAACTTGGCGCAGACGCCTACAGTAATGGCAACATCAACAAAGCACTTGAAATATGGCACCCTCTTCTGCCACTGAGCCCGGATAATCTGATGTTGCTCGGGCACATCCAGCGTGCAGAAAGCTTCGCCAACAAAGTAAAAAGCTTACAAAACACCCAGCAAGACAACCCGGAGAGTTTGAGATGAGATCGCTAACACCGCTACTTATTTTGCTAACAGCCCTGTTAACCGGCTGCGCACTAAGTCCACAACAAGTCGGCGTAACGCCTGACATTACTCTTGCTCAAAATGCACCCAACGTCAGGGGTTCGGTATCGGTCAACGTGATCGATGAACGCAACTCTCAGGTAGTGGGCAGCCGAGGGGGCGCGTACGCAAAATCCAGTAACCTGACTCTGGCTCCGGATTTTTCTGACGCCATAAAAGTGGCAGCAGAAAAAAACCTCAAACAGATGGGATTGGAAATCGATGACCAAAACCCGCTCATAACATTCAACATTTATGTGGATGAGCTGAACTATCGAGTTCCGGAAGGCAGCTATGTTACGGAAGTAAATCTTGATGCCATTTTACGAAGCGAAGTACAGCAAGGTGGCAAACGTTTTCAGGGGCGCTATCAGGCACAAAGCCATCACACTGTAGTGAAAGCCCCCAGTGAAGAGAAAAACGAGGAATTAATCAATGACGTGTTAAACAGCGCCCTCAACCGACTATTCCATGACCAGGCACTACTCAAATTCCTCTCCGCCGGCTGAATTCATCTGCATTCTTGCTGCATTCAAACCAATTGGCGCACCGACATAGCGTCCCTGCGCCAACGGTACACCCAGCTCACTGAGCAGCGTCAGGTCTTGCTCAATACTTAAATTATCCGCAATCAGCTGCTGACCACTAACGGCGGCCAGCTCACGAATGGACCTCACCATACATTTCCCGACATCATCCAGCTGGGCCCAACCATCGACAAAATCACCCGCTAGTTTTAAATAACTCACCGGGAGATGCTTTAGTGTCTGAAAAGAATGAAGGCCCATGGCAAAATCATCTATCGAGATCATGCAGCCCAGGGCGCGAAGCTTTTCCAGAACCGGAACCACATTAGACAGATTGTGCATCAACACGTTTTCAGCCATTTCAAAAATCAATTGCTCGGCTACTAACGGACTCTGTTCAAGGCTGGACCTGAGTCTCCCAACAAATTCCGGATCCTCAACAATATGAGCAGAGAGGTTAATTCGAAATTTTACTCCAGGGTATTCAGCTGCCATTTCTGCCGCTTTTGGTACGCCTTTTTCCAGCATCCAACGATCAATTTCCAACATCATTCCCAAACGTTCAGCGACCGGGAAAAACAAACTCGGTGGAAATAGCTGATCGCCATACCTTAGCCTCAGCAACAATTCATACTGCACAAGCTTGCGCTCATCGGTCGTTATAACAGGCTGAAACAGGACCTCAAAATGATCATGAGACAGGGCATCCCGAAGCATATCAGCCCAGCGTATCTCCTCTTCTACCTGCCCACTAATACTGTCGCTGACATGATACCGATTACGGCCCAATGTCTTGGCCTTAAAGCAGGCCTTATCGGCAAGATTCCAGAAATGTTCTGCACCACCACCACGATATGCCGCAACGCCGATACTGCAGTAAATATTGAAGGAAACACCACCCTGATAAAACTGATAATTACGGAATCCGGATAATATGGCTTCTGCAACATTTACTCCCTCTTGCTGGTCAGTGTTGGGTAGCAACACACTGAATTCATCCCCACCAAAACGTCCAACCAACGCCTCCAGTGGGACACAATGTGTCAACAAGCTGGCAACTTCTACCAACAATCGATCACCAGCGACGTGGCCTAACTTATCGTTGATCGATTTAAAATCGTCAAGATCTACAAATATAAGGACGCTCTCACTGACCGTCTCCAGCACTCGTTCAACATTCCCGGAAAAAGCATTACGACTGAGCAAACCCGTCAGAGGATCCGTAGCAGCAATGCGCTGCAACTCCTGATCTCGCTCTTGCAAGCTTTCAATTGCATGATTCATTGCCAAGGTAATCGGCTGCAACTCTTCCAGCTCTTCGCTTTGTAATGGCTGATTTATTTTGCCCTCTGCAAGTTTCTCCAAAGGCTCTTTAAGCCGAGCCAACGGCGCCAGAGTTCGGGTGATAACAAAACGCCCCGCCAGCAGTGAAAGTAAAAACACTAGCGCCAGAACAAAACTTCCTTGCCCCATGTTTATCCATAATTGCTGCCGGTAATGATCGAAATCCAGCGCGAAATCCATATACCCGATTAATTGAACTTTTTCTGACTGTTCGCTCATATCGAACGCCAGTAACCCATCACCACTTAAAGATCGAACCCAGATTGGCACCACCAGACGCACCACACTGCTGTTGTCTTCATACTCCGCAAACAGGTGCTGCTTGCCATGCTTTGCATTGCTAAATTGAGATACCTGCTTATAAGAGAGCGGCGGTATAGATTCGACGGCAACATCCTCACGCACGTATCGAGCCATTAACTCCTTGCCAGACGCACTGTAGTAACTGACGTATACCAAATTCGTCATGGCGGATAGCTTTTGCTCCAGCAATCTGTTCATCCCGGAGGCTGAGACATACAAAGGCGTGCCATACTCATCGAGCTTGCTCACGGCATCGAGTGCCTGCTGCCGGGAATTATCTTGCAAAGCCTGATGGGCGGTAAACCAACCAATGCCCAGAGAAAGCAGGTAAAATAACATGCCCCATACCAACAAAACCGTTAACATCCGACCCACCAGACTCGGTCGAGTTAAATACCCCTTTAGTTGTCGTGCTGTCCCAATTCCTTTTGGGTTCGATCTTTTCACGTTCGCTACCTAATATTCTTTTTAAGCGTCGCAGGGATCGATAAACCCAAGCGGGCCGCTACCACTGAATTAATACCTACATCCAGTTGTTTGAGTTCTGACAGAGAACTCTTTCCTTCAGGGTGGGTTTTAAGTAGCTCCAGTTTTTGTACGACTCTATCGGCAATATCATCGGTATAGGTTGAAAAACTCAAAAGCGCTCCCCCCGACAGAAGCTGCGGAGAAAATACCGCCAATTGTTTACCATTTTTAACACTATATATAATCAACTCCCTGATCACCTGGCGGCTCAATACTCGGTTATCCGGCAACAACCAGATTCCCTGGACCTGATCCGAGGCTTGCTTGAGACTATAAATTAAATCTTTATCAGAACTCACCTCAACATGCTGCAGACTAACACCTTGAGCGTTAGCTCCCCTCGACAAAGTATCGATTAAAATCTGTTGATTAGGGCCCGTCGCTACCACGACCGTATTTAGCTCTGGAGTGATTTGGCGCCACATCGAAAACACCTTATCAGCCGACGGCAACATGCTAACTCCCTGACGACCATCAGCCAGCAAACCATAGTCTGCAAAATTAAAAACCTGGCAAAAAACCTGAGGGTGTGACAACAACATAGTCGATTGGGCTGCCAATAAACCGACCGCAACAAGCTGAATATTGTCACGCTGACTCAGCTGTTGAATCACATCAGCGGCGACGCTGGAATCATTATTCAGAGGGTAAATTTTTGCCCGTTCTCCGAGCTTTTGTTGAATCTTCCGGGCAACAGACGTCATGGCATCTATTTCGGCGCTCACCAGGATAGCGATTTCGTCTGGCGCCGGAGCTTCTATTGGCTGAACCGAAGAGAGGGTTCTCTTGTTTACAGGCCTGGATTTCGAATCAGACAGCCGCTGCGATTGATCACCGGCTTCAATTTGCCTGTTTTGCACAGGTTCTGATCTATCCACTACGACCGGGGAAAAATGCGACTCTGTACCCATCTCTAAATCAAAAGGCGCACATCCCACCAACAGCAATAGCGTCAGTGCACTGAAAATCCAACAAAATCCAATACTGCTGTGTCGAGAGGCTTGCATCATGTCTAGCTCATAAACCCAACCGAATATCAACAATCCTGTCGGTGTTAGTAATTTGACTCATTATAGTAATAATCGCGTCAAAATGTGACGCGTGTCAAATCTTTTTTGGCCCTGCATCACACTTTGGGTGCAGTTTTAAGGCCTTAGCCAGATCCACAGCAAGGGCATTTCGGGTCACGGCGCAATTTCAGCTCGCGCCACTGGCTGCTTTTAGCATCCAGAATAAGCAAACGTCCTGTCAGTGACTCTCCGATGTTGGCCGCGATTTTCAATACTTCCAGCGCCTGCATTGTGCCAATCATTCCCACCACAGGAGCAAGCACACCGGTTCTTGCACAGGACTGCTCTTCCTGACCCTGCTCACGGTAAAGGCAACGATAACAAGGGGATTCATCATTGCGACTGTCAAACACTGACACCTGCCCCGTCAATCCAATAGCGGCGCCAGAGACCAGAGGCTTGCGAGCTTCTACACAAGCGCGATTAATAGCAAAGCGTGTTGCGAAGTTGTCAGTAGCGTCCACCACGATATCTACCGCACCAACTTCTTCTGCCAGAGACTCGGCATCGAGTCTCTCGTTACGGGTACTAACACTGATGCTGGAATTCAACTGATGTAAGGTCTCAGCGACGGATTGAACTTTCGACTTGCCTACATCCGTCTCAAAATGGGCTATTTGACGTTGCAAATTACTGATCTCAACCTCATCAAAATCGATCAAGCGTAACGAGCCAATACCTGCCGCCGCCAAATAGACCGCAACCGGGCACCCTAAGCCTCCCATCCCAACAATCAATACACGACTTTCAAGGAAGTGCTGCTGGCCGGTTATTTCTACCTCCGGCATCATAATTTGCCGGCTGTAACGCAACAGCTGATCATCGTTCATCATGACTTCACTTTCCTTTCCAATTAACGGGTTAGTAGCCGGACCAGCGACCCAGGGTTATACGATCAAGCCCTGCCAGATCCTGAAGCACTCTCACCTCAGAGTAACCCAGTGATGCCAGCAAATCAGCTACAGCAGGACCTTGCGCAAAACCGTGCTCGAACAACAAAAAACCTGAGGAATTTAACCAGTCACGCGCCTGCTCGCTGATCACCCTGATATCCGCCAAGCCCTCCTCCTGAGCAACCAGAGCGCTTCGCGGCTCAAACTGCACACCACCCTGGGCCAGATGAGGGTCCTCGGCGTCAATATAGGGCGGATTACTAATGATCATATCGAAAAGCTCACCACCTAATCCGTCACACCAGCTTCCCTGATTAAATGACACATTATCGATCCTTAATCGTTCAGCATTGTGTCGGGCCAGGGCGACGGCTTCAGGAATCGTATCGACTCCCTCCAACTGCCAATCGGGTCGCTCCGTAGCAACAGCCAGAGCAATCGCCCCGGAACCGCTACCAAGATCAGCAACCCGGCAACTGTCAGCTCTGTCGGCCAGACACTCCAAGGCAGTTTCCACCAACAGTTCAGTTTCAGGGCGCGGAATCAAGGTGCTGGCATTAACGGCCAAATCGAGCGTCCAGAATCCTTGTCGACCCGTCAGGTACGCCACAGGCTCACCTTTGCGGCGGCGCTCGAGCAACCCCTGAAACTGCTGATATTCTCTATCACTTAACTGATGATCAGGCCAGGTAAACAAATAGGAGCGCTCACACCCCATGACTGAACAGAGCAGCAACTCCACATCAAGGCGAGAAGTATCGCTAACCACTTCCAGCCCATGATCTGTCTGCAGCAACTCGCCAATATTCAAGCTCATAGGACTATTCTGCGAGCGTAGCCAGTAGCTCCATCTGGTGCTCCTGAAGCAACATCTCGATCACCGGGCCCACATCTCCTTCCATAATTTCCGGCAACTTGTACAGCGTCAGATTAATACGGTGATCCGTCACCCGGCCCTGCGGATAGTTGTACGTTCGGATGCGTTCTGAACGATCTCCACTCCCAACCAGACTCTTGCGCTGATCAGCAACCTCCTTACGCGCAACTTCATCGGCAGCACTGTTGAGGCGCGCCGAAAGCAAGGCCATCGCCCTGGCGCGATTTTTATGCTGAGAACGCTCATCCTGACACTCAACCACAAGCCCGGTCGGTAAATGAGTAAGACGAATTGCAGAATCAGTCTTGTTGACGTGCTGGCCACCAGCACCCGAAGCCCGGAAGGTATCGATTCGCAGATCCCCCTTTTTAATCTCCACCGCATCTGCTTCTTCCGGTTCCGGCATCACAGCAACCGTACACGCAGAAGTATGAATCCGACCTTGCGATTCCGTTTCCGGAACACGCTGAACCCGATGGGCGCCGGATTCAAATTTCAGATGGCCGTAAACTTCCGCCCCGACGATTCGACTAATAATTTCACGATATCCGCCATGCTCACCTTCGTTGGCACTGATCACTTCGACTTTCCACTTTCTCCGCTCAGCATAGCGGGAGTACATACGAAACAAGTCTCCGGCAAATATGGCGGCCTCATCGCCACCAGTTCCCGCCCGTATTTCGAGGAAGGTGTTGTGATTATCATTGGGATCTTTGGGTAACAGCAGTTTTTGCAACTCAAGCTCTAGCTCAGAACACAGCGACTTACCTTCATCAATCTCCTCCTGAGCCATCTCGCGCATATCATCATCGCCATCTTCCAACAGCAATTTCGCTTCTTCAAGGTCATCAACCACCCGAGTATAACGACCAAAACAATCAACTACGGGCTCCAGTTCGGAGTACTCCTTGGAAAACTTTCGAAAACGATCCTGATCCGTTATAACCCCGGGATCGGCTAACAACGCGGAAAGTTCTTCATGACGATCACGCAAACCTTCCAGCTTGTTGAGTATGGATACTTTCATGACAATTCTTAATCCTGGGGATTTAACTGGAACAACTGCTGGGCCCATTCGACCTGATCCTTTCGCCCGTTGGCACTGGCTTGTTTGATCTGGAGACTGGGGGTATGGGTCATTTTGTTGGTAATCGAACGGGCCAATTGTTGTAAAACATCTTCTGCATTGACGCCATTATTTAACTGCTTGAGGGCTTTATCCAATTCTGCCCGTTTAATCTGTTCCGCCTGCTGACGATAAGCTTTGAGAACTTCGACGCCATCCAACTCGCGCATCCTGAGCTGGAATTCCTCAACACCATCAAGCACCATAGACTCTGCGGACGCTGCTGCTTTCTGGCGACTCTTCTGATTCTCCTCGACCACTTCATGCAGATCATCAACACTATAAAGATAAACGTCTGAAAGCTCACCGACCTCCGGCTCAATATCCCGAGGCACGGCGATATCTACCATAAACATCGGACGATGTTTACGCTTTTTCAAAGCACGCTCAACCGCGCCCTTGCCTAGAATTGGTAATTGGCTAGCGGTAGAAGCAATCACGATATCTGCATCCACAAGATGCTCGGGAATGTCTGACAGCAAAATGGCGTGAGCGTCAAATTCCCGAGCTAAAAGCTGTGCACGCTCAAGCGTACGGTTTGCCACAACAATTCGTTGCACACCAGCCTCGCGTAAATGACGCGCAACCAGTTCAACCGTCTCTCCCGCACCAATTAACAGCGCATGGTTTTTAGACATATCAGCGAAGATCTGTTTTCCCAGACTGACCGCAGCAAAGGCTATGGACACCGGATTTTCCCCGATGGTAGTGCGGGTACGAACCTGTTTGGCCATGGAGAAAGTCGACTGAAACAGGCGCCCAAGCTCCGCGCCAACACTGTCTGCTTCTTTCGCAACCGCAAAACTGGATTTCAGTTGTCCCAGAATTTGCGGTTCACCCAGCACCATGGAATCGAGTCCACTGGCGACCCGCATCATATGGCGCACAGCCTCATCGTCGCAGTGAATATAACTACAGGATTCCAGATCTTCAGGGTTGAGGTCATGATACGAAGCCAACCACTGCAGCAAACTCCGATGATCATTTGTGCTGGTACTACAGTACAGCTCAGTACGATTACAGGTAGAAAGTATAGCCACTTCATTAACAGCGTTCAGCTTATGAGCCTGGTTCAGTGCTTCAACCATCTGCTCGGGGGCAAAGGAGAGTTTTTCGCGCACGGCAACCGCCGCCGTTTTGTGATTAATGCCTATCGCTAAAAAACCCATACGCTCCCGCTTATCACCCGCTGAACCAGCCGCCACCTCCCGCCTTTATAATTAAGCAGGAGCAAAGCCGTGAATTTTCCTATTTATAGCCGCTAAATTCAACAAGGAGCCAACAAATCTACCCACCCTCATCAATCGAACACTCTGGACTATCGGGTTTCGCCTATTGGTTTCGCCTAAGTATGGGTTTCGCCTATCGCTTATGTCATGATACCGGTTTCCTATCGGTTTTGAACGCAGGCAATCCAGTCCACCATGATTCACCGTCGAATCCCCTTTATCGCCATCGTCTTCGGATGTATTTTTCTCACTGGTTGCGCAGCCAAGTCCACCCCTATAAGCAGCACCGAAAACCAGCACACACCTCAGCCAGACACTCCTTCGACTTACCCGGATGCTCCTTTTAACAAATCAACACTGTATGCCCTCATGGTTGCCGAAATAGCCAGTCAACGAGACCGACTGGATATCACTCTGGGCAACTATCTGGAACAAGCGCACATCACCGGAGATCCTGGTGTTGCTGAGCGTTCCATGCGTATCGCCCAATACCTTGGCGCCCGCCAGGCCGTGCTGGAATCTGCTCGACTATGGGCAAAATCCGACCCTGATAACGTTCAGGCATTGCAATCCTACGCCCTGGAAATGGCTCATGCAGGGCACCTCAACGACTCTGCCATTATTATGCAACGAGTCCTTCAGTTGGGAGGTACGACTCACTTCGATCTACTCGCACTGCAAGCCGAAGAGATTAGTCCTTATGAAAGAGCTGCATTGCAGGCAACCATTGATGAAATTCTTCAACTATTTCCACACAATCCACAGCTGATGCTAGCGCAAGCGATAATGCTGGAGCATGCAGAAAGCTACGACGCAGCGCTGGGCAAGCTGACTCAGCTAATCAATCAATATCCTAACGACGAGAAAGCCCTGCTTCACCAGGGCCGACTACTCCATCGCCTAAAACGCTATGAAGAAGCGGCTCTACAGGTGCAGACAGCTCTCAAAAACCACCCGCAAAATACTCGCCTGCGCCTGCTTTATGCACAAATACTTATCGACCTGAATCGCCTCGATGAAGCGTTGGCAGAATTCAAGTTATTACACGACAGCGCACCAAATGACCCGGACCTGATTCTATCCATCGCCCTGACATCCCTGGAAGGTAATCTAATGGATCAGGCCGAACTCCATCTAAACAAACTACTATTGCTGGAAAAACGAACCAGTGCAGCTCATTACTATTTGGGTCGTCTATCACAATTGCAGGATAAATGGGAAGCCGCTCGTGACCACTACCTGCAAGTAGACGATGAAAGCGAACTACTGCCCGCTTACACCTTTTTAACTCGAATGCTCGCAGATCACGAGCGCTGGGAAGAAGCACACACATACCTTCAGCAAGCCCGGGAGCACCATCCAGATTTACGCGTGCAACTCTTCATCCTGGAATCCGAGGTTCTTACCGAACAACGCGAATACGACCAGGCGCATACGGTGTTAAATGAGGCGATTGCGATCTATCCTCGCAATATATCCCTGCTTTATGCCCGCGCCATGCTAGCGGAAAAAAGTGACGATATTTCACAACTGGAAAAAGACCTCCGCGCCATTCTGGCTATTAATCCTGACAATGCCATGGCACTCAATGCACTCGGCTACACACTCGCCGACCGCACCGATCGCTACCAGGAAGCCGCCGAACTGATCAGCAAAGCACTGGAATTTACCCCCGGCGACCCTGCCGTCATAGACAGTCTGGGATGGGTAGAATTTCGACTCGGAAATATTGACGAATCCCTGAAACTTCTTCGAAGAGCCTACCAGCTATATCCCGACCCGGAAATCGCTGCTCACCTGATCGAAGTGCTCTGGTCTATGGATGAGAAAAACGAAGCCCAACAGATATGGGAGCAGGCACTTGAGCAAAATCCAGATAGCGACCTGCTTAAAGCGGTTATGGAACGATTAAATCCGAGCTGACAACCATGCGCCTACCACTACTTGTCATCATCCTACTGCTTGGCGGGTGCAGCACTCTCGGCACTGATTCGACTCAGCCTGACCCAGTTCCTCTGGGTCAACGCATGCAGCTATGGCAACAGCACCAGATTGAACTCAGCGCGATACAAGACTGGGAGCTCTCTGGAAAGCTGGGCATTCGCACCACCGAACGTTCCTCTTCTGTTTATCTCAACTGGAAGCAAAGAGGTTCAGGCTATCGTATCCGTATCTCGTCAGTAATTGGACAAACACTGGCTCTACTACAAGGTTCATCCCAGGGTGTGGCACTTAGCACCGCCGACCATGAAACCCTTTACGCAAGTTCTCCCGAACAACTGCTGCGTCAAAAACTCGGTTGGGAGTTCCCCGTTTCCAGCTTGCAATACTGGATCAAAGGCATACCAGCACCCGGCAATAGCGAACCGCAACTTAACGATCAGGGGTTACTGGACCAACTAGAACAAGGGGAATGGTCTATACGCTTTACCCGTTACCAAAAAGTGGGAGATTTACAATTACCCGGTCGCATGGTCGTCGAAGGGCCTCACGCACGACTCACCTTTATCATCAATAACTGGAACCCGAAAGGCTAGTAATATGCCCCGTCAATTGCTCAACATACCCGCACCCGCAAAAATAAACCTGTTTCTTCATATCACGGGGCGTCGCGATGATGGGTATCATAATCTACAAACCCTTTTCCAGTTTCTGGACTATGGTGATAGCCTCGATTTTGAAATCGTACCGAATTCCCGAGACATTCAATTAAGCCCTGAGCTTTATGGAATACCAGCCGAACAAAATCTTATTGTTCGGGCGGCACGCCTGCTACAAAACGCCGCAGAAATAAATAGTGGGGCAATCATCGACCTGAAAAAACGATTGCCAATGGGTGGTGGTCTCGGAGGCGGAAGCTCAGATGCAGCCACCACGCTACTGGCGCTCAATCGGTTGTGGAATACCAACTTGTCACTGCAGGAGCTAGCTAACCTTGGCCTTCAACTGGGTGCTGATGTACCTGTTTTTATCGCCGGCTATAGTGCCTGGGCTGAAGGTGTAGGAGAACAACTCCAGCAGATCAATTTACCAACGCCCTGGTACCTTGTACTAATCCCAAGCTGCGAAGTAAGCACCGCGAAAGTATTCAATCATCCGCAATTACCCCGCAACAGTGCCGCAGTGACTATGCAAGACTATCTCCAGGGTAATTGCCTCAATGATTGTGAAGAAACCGTGCGCGGCCTCTACCCTCAAGTTGATAACGCCTTTATTTGGGCTCAACAACATGGCAGGGTGTCGATGTCGGGAACAGGAGCCTGCCTGTTTTGCCAATTTCAAAGCGAACACGCGGCACGGTCAGCTTTATTAACGAAACCTGCCGGACTCGATGGTTTTGTGGCGCAGGGCTGCAATCAATCACCAACACATCAATACTTGCAAACCACATATGAAACCCTTTAAAATTCGCGCCGTCGCGTTTTAACGACTACTGGGGTGTCGCCAAGCGGTAAGGCACTTGGTTTTGATCCAAGCATGCGTAGGTTCGAATCCTGCCACCCCAGCCATTTCAGAATTGTGCGCGCCTGCTATTACTATTATGTAGAAGCTATAACCAGCCTCGATAACACCCACCGCAAAGGTAAACACCGTGTCTAAAATGATGATCTTCGCTGGAAATTCCAATCCAGAGTTAGTTCAACGTATCGCTGACCACCTTCATTTGCCTCTTGGCGAAGCCTCGGTTGGCCGATTTAGCGATGGAGAAGTTGCCGTCGAGATCAAAGATAACGTCCGCGGTAAGGATGTGTTTATCGTGCAATCCACTTGCGCACCAACCAATGACAACCTGATGGAGCTTATCGTTCTGGCAGACGCCCTGCGACGCTCATCAGCTCAACGCGTTACTGCGGTTATTCCGTACTTCGGATATGCCAGACAAGACCGTCGGCCCCGCTCCACCAGGGTAGCCATCAGCGCAAAAGTCGTGGCCGATATGATTAAGGGCGTGGGTATCGATCGAGTTCTAACCGTGGACTTGCACGCCGACCAGATCCAGGGCTTTTTCAACATCCCTGTAGACAACATTTATGGCTCGCCCATTCTGTTGGATGATATCGCCAGACAAGGTTACGAAAACATAATGATCGTCTCACCGGATATTGGCGGTGTAGTTCGAGCCAGAGCCCTGGCTAAAAAGCTGGATTGTGATCTGGCCATCATCGACAAGCGTCGCCCCGAAGCCAACAAAGCCGAAGTCATGCACTTGATCGGAGATGTAAAGAATCGAACCTGCATTCTGATTGATGATATGGTCGATACTGCCGGCACCCTCTGCCAAGCCGCTAAAGCCCTTAAGGAACGAGGCGCATCATCAGTATACGCCTATACTACTCACCCGGTTTTATCCGGCCGTGCGATAGAAAACATTAACAATTCAGAGCTCGACAAATTAGTCGTCACTAACACCATTCCGCTTACCGCAGCCGGCAAAACCTGTGATAAAATTCGCCAGCTTGATATGTCCCCATTGATCGGCGAATCCGTGCGACGCATTAGCAATGAAGAGTCGCTCAGCGCTATTTTCCGCTAGCCAAACCCAATAATCCAGGCCAAAAGCAATAACGCCCGACCTTCTTATCAAGGCTGGCCGACATTGTTTTTGAGGTTACACGTTTTTTGCGAGCAAATAGTTAATAAATACGCTATGATGCGCGCCCTCGAATTTACGTTAAGTAAACGAGCAACACTACTTGCTGGTCCTTGGTCGCAAAGAACCGGCGTTATTTATTTAGGAGAGACAACATGTCTAACGAATTTTTACTGAACGCTCAAGCGCGTACCGACCTGGGGAAAGGTGCGAGCCGCCGCCTGCGTCGCCTCGCCAACATCATGCCTGCTATCGTTTACGGTGGCGACAAAGCTCCTGAGCAGATCAGCATTGTCCACAAGGACATAATCAAGGCCCTGGAGAACGAAGCGTTCTATTCTCACATCCTGACCCTGGATGTAGGCGGCAAAAAGCAACAAGTAATTCTCAAGGACCTGCAACGTCACCCAGCCAAGGCTATCGTCCTGCACGCTGACTTCTTGCGCGTAAGCGCCAACCAGGAGCTGACCACTAACGTGCCTCTGCACTTCCTGAACGAAGAAGCTTGTGAGGGCGTTAAGACGGGCGGCGGTTCGATCACTCATAACGTAATCGAAGCTGAGGTCCGTTGCTTGCCAGCAGATCTGCCTGAGTTTATCGAAATCGATATGACCGACGTTGAGCTCGGCGACATCATTCACCTCAGCGACCTGAAGCTTCCTAAAGGCGTCACTCTGGTTCAATTGAGCCACGATCATGACCTGGCTGTTGCCTCTGTTCAGACCACTCGCGGCGCCAAGGATGAAGAAGAGAGTGCTGAAGGCGAAGAAGGGGAAGAAGGCGAAGAAGCGCCTGCGGAGTAATTCCACAGCCTTCTCAGCACCAGCGTGGCAGTATCACCCCCTGACAGCGTGCAACTCATTGTGGGTCTGGGCAATCCAGGCCCCGAATATGAGTACACGCGCCACAATGCCGGTGCAATGTTCGTTGCACAGCTGGCCCGTGCCTACGGCGCCAGCTTGAAAAGCGATCGCAAATTTTTTGGTGTATGTGCTCGTATTACCCTTAACGGCAAAGACATTCGCCTGATCAATCCCACCACCTTTATGAATCGCAGCGGTCAAGCCGTAGCGGCGATTGCCAATTTCTACAAGATTCCGGCAGAAGCAATACTGGTGGCCCACGACGAACTCGACATTGATGCAGGCCTTGCCCGCTTAAAGCAGGGTGGTGGCCACGGTGGCCATAATGGTTTACGCGATATCATCAGTCGCCTCGGCGGTAACAATTTTTTGCGCTTACGCCTCGGTATCGGTCATCCTGGTCACAGTAGTAAAGTGACTGGCTACGTTCTTGGCCGAGCACCTCAGCATGAGCAGAGCAATCTCGACAACGCTATCAGTGAAGCAATCCGCGTGATGCCCGATATAATCACCGGCGCCTGGAACAAGGGTGTGCAAGAGCTGCATAGCTACAAAGGCTAGTTAGCACAGGACCTTAATCATGGGCTTTAAATGCGGCATCGTTGGACTTCCCAACGTGGGAAAATCTACTCTCTTTAATGCACTGACCAAAGCAGGTATAGGTGCGGAAAACTTCCCGTTCTGCACCATTGAACCTAACGCCGGTATTGTTCCAATGCCGGACCCCAGGCAGGATAAACTGGCAGAGATCGTTAAACCTCAACGTTCTGTAGCCACCACTATGGAGTTCGTCGACATTGCAGGTCTTGTCGCCGGTGCGTCCAAAGGCGAAGGTTTGGGTAACAAATTCCTAGCAAATATCCGCGAAACCGATGCTATCGCTCACGTAGTTCGCTGCTTCGAAGATGAAAACGTTATTCACGTTGCCAACCAGATCAACCCGACATCCGACATTGAAGTAATCAATACCGAGCTGGCACTTGCTGACCTGGAGTCGGTAGAGAAACAACTGCAACGCGTACTTCGTGTCGCCAAAAGTGGTGATAAAGACGCTATTAAACAGAAAGCCTTATTAGAAAAACTGCACGAGCATCTTGATCAAGGCCTGCCAGTCAGGGCATTGTCTCTGAGTGATGACGAAAGCAGCGAGGTCAAAGGTTTTCACCTGCTGACCACCAAACCCACAATGTACATCGCCAACGTTGACGAAGATGGCTTTGATAACAACCCTCACCTGGACGCTGTCAAAACGATCGCGAAGCAGGAAAACGCCATTGTTGTACCTATCTGCAACAAACTGGAAGAAGAGATCTCCGAACTCGAAGATGAAGAGAAAGAAGAGTTCTTGCAAGACATGGGGATGGAGGAAGCCGGTCTGGATAGAGTTATTCGTGCTGGATACAAACTTCTTGAACTGCAAACATACTTCACTGCTGGCGTGAAAGAGGTGCGTGCCTGGACGGTTAAAATCGGCGCTACCGCCCCTCAAGCCGCAGCTGTGATCCACACCGATTTTGAAAAGGGCTTTATTCGCGCCGAGGTTATCGCTTACGAGGATTTCGTTCAGTTCAATGGAGAGCAGGGCGCCAAAGAAGCTGGCAAATGGCGCCTCGAAGGCAAGGATTACATCGTCGCTGATGGTGACGTAATCCACTTCCGCTTCAACGTCTAGAATATCAGGCAGTTTCTGATGGGTTATCTGTATCAATTTTCAACACAGATAACCTGCCCCTCTACCCGGGAACTTAAGATAAATCTGCCGTTAATTATGCATCGTATAAATCAGTTAATAAAAACCTGCACACAGGGTTGACAAAGAGGGGGTAAATCAACAAAATACGCGCCACTTTCAATGGCTACGTAGCTCAGTTGGTTAGAGCACAACACTCATAATGTTGGGGTCACTAGTTCGAATCTAGTCGTAGCTACCATACATTGAGAGAAGATCATTATCTTCTTTCTGCCCGTTTTACTGGGGTGTCGCCAAGCGGTAAGGCACTTGGTTTTGATCCAAGCATGCGTAGGTTCGAATCCTGCCACCCCAGCCATTTTCTGTTAATTCCCTACAACAAGCCCCAGAGCATCCCTCGAATCAGGAATGCTCACCTGACAACCTCAATCAGGCATAGCGAGTTAAACCAAGCTCCCGCAAAACAAGGGTACTACATGCCTCCAGGGTATCTTTCGCAGCTTTGCCTCTCTCACTCATAGATACTGCAACCGCATCAGCCATCAAAGCTTCCAGAAGGCGGCACTGACGTAATACCGATTTATCATCGCCCTTAAGCTTCAACCTCTTGAAAACGCCCAACAAGGCATTGGCACCCTGCTTACAATCTTCCTCCACAATATGCCGAGTTAGACGATCAGCTGCCGCACCTAGCACCACTTCACGCAACAAGGGATTCTTTTTGTGGTAAACCACCGACCTCGTTAACCTTAACTGCAAGGCTTGGGCGAAATCCTTCTTGGTAGCGACTGCATCAAGCTGCTTTTGGGTAAATTCTCGATAACTGTTCAAAACCTCTTCAGCCAACGCAGCAACAATAGCGCTCTTGGTTGGAAAGTATTGGTACAGGGAACCGATAGAAATCTCAGCCCGTTGGGCCACATTATTCATCTTCAGGGAATTCACATCCTCTTCAAGAATAATCTCCTGACACATATCCAGAATCAGACGTTGCTTCTCGAATCCCCGCTGCTGCTGCGGTGTTTTTCGAGTAATTGCCGCTAGTGACATGATTTGATCCCTCACCTGTTTACTCTGTAGTAACGCTGCCGGCACAAGGTTTTCCACGCGAAAATTATTACAGGCCGGAAGCAGAATTTTTCGAGGCTTTATCGTATTTACTACCAGGGGTTTAACAGGCTCCCCCGAAACATCTCTATGCCTCACATTTTGATACTAGCACAGGGGAACATTGTAACCATGGGACCTTGTAACTACGCTGACCACCATCAATACCTTGTGCGGTTTTTTGCTCTACTACTCCTGAGCATAGAGCAGCTTGTGCATATTGCGTAGATTCTGCGCCGCTATTTTTTTAACACTTTCATTTCTCAGATCCGCAAGCTGCTGCGCAATCTCCGGTAAGTACTCTGGGGAATTTCTTTGCCCACCTGCAAATTCTGGCACCATGTCCGGTGCATCAGTTTCCAATACCAAAGAATCAAGCGATATACTGCTCATCAAGCCACGCAACCGGGTTGCTCGTGGCCAGGTAATCGCTCCACCCACACCCAAATAGAAACCCCGCTCTATATAACGCAGGCCCTGCTGCTCACTGCCAGAAAACGCATGTACTATGCCACCACGATCGAAATGGTGTTGTCGTAATAGTTTCAAAATTTGATCATGGGATTTTCGAGCATGAATCAATACTGGCAGATCAAAGTTTTTTGCCAACTTGAGTTGCTCAACAAAATACTCTTGCTGAACCTTCCAGGTTGCTTCGGGCATCATATAATCCAGCCCGATCTCGCCAACAGCGACCACTGCACTGGAACGCCCTCGCAACACCCGATGCAACTGATCCAAATGATCAGGCTGATGATCAGCCATAAACATCGGATGCAACCCGAGCGCTGCCAACAGCTTAATACTATGTCGCCCTCCCTCGGGAAGCATGCCAAGCAATCCAGGCCAACCCGAAGCAGTCACCCCTGGTATAAGAATGTGCATCACACCCAGATCACTGCAGCGCTGCAGTACCTGCTGCCGATCATGATCAAATTGAGGAAAATCCAGATGACAGTGACTATCGAAAAACATAATGTGGATACCTATGACAGTAGCAGTAACAAATATATGCCCACACCTGTGACACTTTACCTGTGACATAGTGTCACACCGTGGCTTCTGGGCATGATGCCCTGAACCACTTTATAATCCCGAACATCTCTTTGACAAGGATTCACGTACCACATGCGCCACCCCGGACTTTATGTCGTCCTACTTGGACTGGTACTTCTAGCAGTTGCCCTCATCCCACCCTGGCTACAACGGCAACCTCCCACCCAACTGCTGGGCGAATTTCACAGTCAATGTCAGTCTGGTACTAATTGCTCAGTAACCTTGCCTGACATAGGTTTGGTGCAGCTACTTATCCTTCCAGCAAAACTGCCTCATAACGAGCCACTGAAAGTATCCCTTAAGACCCACTCTTCGGTGCAAAGCGCAACCTTACAGTTTATTGGCCGGGATATGTACATGGGCATAATGCCCGTGGATCTGCAGCCACTCAATGACCGGAACTTTCAAACCACAACCCGAATCAGTTACTGCACCATCGATACCGAGATGCACTGGCTTGCAGAAATCCGGCTTACCACCAATGCTGGCACCTACCAGATAACCTTCGAACTGGATCCAACTTCATGAGTCGTTTTTACAAAATACTTATTCCCATTATGCTGACATTGATCGCGATTGCAGCGGGAGTACAGTACAACCTGTATCTTAAACATCAGGAAACAAATACCCGGCAAGGCCGACCTGCGGCGCCAGAATTCACATTGAATACCGCCACAGAGCAAGCCCAGTTGAGCCTTAGCCAATTTCGCGGCAACGCCGTCGTTATTTATTTCGGCTACGCTTCATGCCCGGACGTCTGCCCGGTTGATCTCGGTATCGTTGGCAGCATGCTCAGGAAACTATCACCAGAGCAGCAGGAAAAGGTTACCGCCCTGTTTATTACCCTCGATCCCGAAAGAGACACACCAGAACGTCTACTCGGGTTTTCCAGGTTCTTTCACCCGAAGATTATCGGACTATATGGCAGCCCCGAAGAAATTTCCGAGGTTGCCCGTTCATACGGTGTTATCTATGAAAAGTCCTTCGTTGACAACGACCCCAATGTTTACTGGGTATCACACAGTGCCAACTTTTTCCTGATTAATCCTGAAGGCCAACTGGTTGCCGCACTACCGCGGGAAACGACGCCTGAACAACTTGGCGAGCGCCTGCAGGCATTAATCAATTAATCAATTCTTAAACCATCGCGCATTAATAAACCACGAACAATACATATAAGGAATATTCATGAAAACGATCTCTACACTGGTATTTTTTCTGGCGTTTTTTTCAGCAAACTTAGTGGCCAGCGACTCTATTAGCATTGATGACAGCTGGGTTCGGGCAGCTCCCCCGACTTCAAGCAATACCGCTGCCTACATGAAAATCTCCAACCACACCGATAAAGCGATCACCCTGAAATCCGCTAATACCGACGCCGCCAAAATGACTCAACTCCACCTGAGCAGCATGGTCGACGGTCTCATGACAATGGAAGAACAAAAGCAAGGCATTGAGATACCTGCCAACAGCACCTTCGAACTCAAGCCTGCCAGCTACCACATAATGATCATGGGCCTTAAACAACCCCTCCCTCAGGAAGGCACTTTAACCTTTGAACTCAAATTCAGTAATGGACACACAACCACACTAAACGCACCTATTAAGGCCGCAACCTCTCCGGCACACGAGCATGACATGAAGGAAAAAATGCCTATGGAGATGAATAAGAAACAGTAATACGATCTGTAGCTCCTGGTATTTACCTCACTACTCGCGGAACATTAGTAAGCACTTGAGTAAATACCAGAGCGGCGCCCGTGGCGACCTATTGAGTATCTTGGGATTTTTACAGCGAGCCTCCACTAAACAAACTCCACACACTCATAAGAGCAACTCCCAATCCCAGCTTAACTGTTCCTATAGCGCATCCAATTCCGCAGCCATATCATCTAACTGTTCGGATAAATACTGCTGCTGTGATGGTGTCAGCGTATAACTTATCTTGCTGACCATAGTGATGGCCAAACTCCTGTTGCGCTCCAATACACGACGATATTCTTCCGTCCAGTAGTCGTCGCTATGCACTATCAGGTGTTGCAATGTTTCCTTATCGCCACCATTTTGTAATGCATCAAGTAACAGGGCTTGCCAGCGCTCGCGGTTTTCAACCCAAATAAGATTACCCCGCTCTCGTTGCGATAAATACTCGTCAAGAAAAACCAACTGTTCCTGGGTTACCTCCCCTAAGAAATACTCTATCAGTGACTTAGTCCTCTCTCGATGATGCTCCATCCAGCCAATATCCGAGTTTCGAAATTCTTCGCGTTGCTCTGCATTATGCTGTCTCAAATTATCAAAAAATTCTTGCTGTTGTTCAGGAGTCAGTGATTGAAAGAACGCGATGACTGCCGGGGCAAGCAACGCTTTCAGTTCATCCCATAAGGTTTTCAGGTGAATATAATACTGTTGCACTTGCTCTTCGCTTGCACCGTTTAGCGCAGGCTTCATAGAGCGGAGAAAATCACTGTAGCGGGGAATTTGGTGAGTTCTGTGCTCACGTATAATCACCCGCAACTCATCTCGCACCTGCTGTTCCTGCGCGCTATCGAGCGTCACATAATCTTCCAGATACCAGGGCACAAGCCAGTACAGATTGTTGTAAACCGGTTTCAATGTACAGGCGCTCAAAAGCAAGACCCCTGCTATCAATATACCTTTATACCTCACGGCAACTCCTTGTAAGTGGCACAGGTAAACACACGCAATACAAAACGCAGCAAACCCGATTCAAACATAGCCTAAAACCCCAAACCTGTTCTTATCACCACGCCTATCAAAACAACTAAAACGCCTATGATTGAGGCACACTAAACATAAAAATTCTTTCCCGTGTTAGCGCTGATTAGCGGCAGGAAAAGCGACAAACGCTGCAATTACCCCTATCGGCCAAGCACATAATCACTGCACCAATATGAAATAGCCTCTTTAACAGCGCAATTCATAGTTTGCTTATTCACAAATACTTTATCCTGGAAACCTCAGTTGAGTGCGCAAAAGACATGCAAGATATTGGTGTGCATAGTGAAATCGAAAAATTCGTGGTCACCTTATGGGTGATGAGAAGTTTTTCTGTTTTGCCAGGTGCACCAGGAGCTTGCGTGGACTTGCGTGATCCAACTGAGGTTTCTCTATTGAGAGTTCGATTAAGAGGCTGATAAAGAGATTCATACACAGATACATGGGATGGCACTGTGTAGAGGCTGTGGATAAGTGCGTCACCCCTTTCACTGATAACGCCTGAAGCAAACTGATCAAATTTACATCAGTAACTTAACGACCAGGTCATGCTATCTATCTGCTCATAAACTCCATCATTCAGCGTGCCATGAAAAAACGCTTGAACGCCGCAATCACCCGTTCCACGTCTGCAGTGTTTATATCCAGATGCGTCACCATACGCACCGGTTGCCTTGAATCGAGAACAATACCAATCTCATGCATAGCGCTGCGCAATTCCTGGAAACGCTCAGGCGCCATACTCACGTATAACATGTTGGTTTGCACCACTTCAGGATCAACCTTCAACTCATCAATCTCTGCCAACCCTTGAGCCAACCGTGCGGCGTTACTGTGATCTTCGGCAAGGCGCTCTATATTATTTTGCAGGGCAAAAATTCCTGCAGCTGCAAGGATACCGACCTGGCGCATACCGCCTCCCACAACTTTGCGCCAACGTCTGGCGTTAACAATCAACTCAGCAGACCCACACAAAACCGAACCCACTGGAGCCCCCAGCCCCTTGGAAAGACAAATCGAAACAGAATCAAAGTATCTGGTAATGCGGGATACAGGAACCTGCTGCTTGACGGCAGCATTGCATACCCGGGCTCCATCAAGGTGCAAACCAAGTTGTTTCTGGTCACAGAAATCTCGCGTCTGCTGTAAATAGTCAAGAGGCAAAACCTTCCCTGCCGTGGTGTTTTCTAATGTTAACAGTCGTGTTCGGGCGAAATGAAAATCATCGGCTTTAATAGCCCTCTCAACACGTTCGAGCGAAATAGTACCATCTGCTTCGAACTCTATCGGTTGCGGCTGAATGCTACCAAGTACTGCAGCACCACCACCTTCATATTTATAGGTGTGCGCCTGCTGGCCACAAATATACTCATCGCCACGCTGGCAGTGAGCCATCAACCCCACGAGGTTACTCTGGGTTCCTGTAGGCAAAAACAAAGCCGATTCATGACCACAAAGCTCCGCCGCCATCTGTTGCAATTCGTTGACGGTTGAATCCTCTCCAAATACATCATCACCGACCACGGCTCGAGACATCACGGCACGCATCTCTGAGGATGGCTGGGTCACCGTATCACTTCTCAGATCTATGATTTTACTCATACTTTCACCACGATCGTTACTGGTTATCCGATTACTATACAACAAAGCAGAGACCCTCCGGGTCACTAATCATCTTGATGCTTTTGAACTCAAGATTGTCTCTACTTCAACACGGCGGGTCATTTTTAATCAATCACAGATATGAAAGCAGTACGGTAGATAAGAAAGAGGTTAAAAGCTCCACCTGGATGATAGTTCAGCAGAGGCAAACAGCTTCAGAGACGAGACCTGCGAGCAAAAATCTTTAGATTCTCCCATATCTATCGAGAGACGGGTTTTTAGCAACTAACGCAGAACAGGAAATTGCGGAGTTAACTGCTCGCCCAGCTAGCGAGCAGTTATCAGCAAATACCGAACTAAATCCCGCACCAGGAACCAGCGGATAAACGTCGCCGTCAGGCGAATCTTGAACCAGCGCTGGCGGCCGGTAAAGGTGCGCAAATTGCTATAGTGTTGTTGTTGCCAGTAGAGGAACCCACTGAAAACATCATCCGTAATATCGCTGATGTTGATCTGCTTGAATCCCTCGGCATCAAGTAAAGTCTGATACTGATCACGTGTGATGAGGTTTTCTTTAGGGATCCCGGCCATGCGCGCCAAGAACTGCCAAAATAGTTTATTGCAGGGCCCGCTGTGCTCACGCACCAATACCATATCGGTTAAGGCGAGGGTTCCAGTATCGGACAGTACGCGCTTGCACTGCTTGAAGAACCCGGCTTTATCGGAAAAATAGTAGGCGTTATCCAATGCCAGCACTTTATCCACCGACCCATCGGACAACTGGCTCAGGGCTTTATGATCCCCCTTATGAATTTTCACCTGACTAAATGGCTGGCAGCGACGGCGCGCCTGTTCCTGCTGCCAATATACTTTGCTGAATGCCTGTAACGACTCAACCTGGTAATAATCAGCCCAAATCAACAACTGATCAGAGCAACCAAAACTGACATCTACCACTCGATCATTCGCGCACAAACAGGCTCTGTCTGCTAACAAACCGGCAAGCTCCACGCAAGCGCGCTCGTAGCTGTTGGCTTCTTTCCAGTAACCAAGATGATTCCAGCTACTATGTGGCTGCTCTGAAATATTCAGCAACCATTGCTCATGACTAATGGATTTTGCATTGAGATTAGGACGCCATAACCGACCACTAAGGGCATTAATGGCATGCTTGACAACACCTGACATCAACAGCCAAGTGAGAGCGATACCCAAAAGTAAACCCAGCAGAAACATAATCTGTCGTACCTATCCTGTGTACATTCTCAAAAATATTATCATTTGTGCTTTCAGCTAAGTATTTAAACGGAGAATAATAGCGATCTCTCATGTTGGTGGCATCTACTACAAATCCGGCGTCATCTGACAAAATCACTCGCTTCTATGCCGTTACTATACGTCTACGGTGCGCTTGCGAGCGCGATCTCCAGCTGCCGTAAGTTCCCAGATAGCACGATTTTTATCCGACTGATGCGTGTCTTTTTTTATCAAACCAAAGCGACGAAGTTGTAAACGAATCATTCGCATGGAGTGCTCAGTAAACTGGAAGTCGTTTACGGCATGAGCCTCCGGATGCCTCCTGGAGACCAGATCACTGTAGGTATCTGCCAAATATTCTGACAGCGCCGCTTTAATTTTGTCTTCAGTGGCTGTCGGTACAAGTGGCCCAGAGAACGCCTTGAAAATATTATGCCAGGCAATCGCGGCTTTTAAGGTAGCCAGCTTACAGTTGCCCTCAACAAAGAGGTTGCACACGAAGGAGAACTCAACCCGTTCACTCAGAACATCATCCAGATTGCCCCCGGCAGCAGGGGCCAAAGTATCGCGCAAGTCGTTTAGCTCAGCGACCTGTTGACGCAATTGCAAATTCTCCTGGCGCAGGGAAAAACTCGCATTCTCCGGGCGAACCCAACCAGGAGATGGATGATCCTCTATAAATGCTGGTAAGTGTCGCTGCACTGCTTGACGCATGCCATCGACGGAACCCCATTTGATCTCTGCGTGACGTTTAAGCTCGTCTCGAAAAACCTGCAATCGTGCCTTACCTTCTGCAGTCGTTTCGCTTCGCTCCTGCGGCAGAGGGCGATTATCATCGTGTAACAGGCAAAGGATCGGTTTACGACGGGTATTCGCGTAGGTGTATTCACGGTGCATATAACTCACACCGCTTTGAGTTAAAGGCCCATAGCGGCCAGCATTGAGTACCAGCACATAATCACTGTCGTCAATCTGCTGCCGCACATGAGGCCAGATATCCTGTGAATCATCACCAAAAGTTGGTAGCAACTCCGGTCCTACCGGAATACATCCCATTCCCAGCAACGTATAGAGCAACGCATTGCGCTCCTCTTTTAAATCACTATGGGATCCACTGATGAAGATCTGGCAACGCTTATCAGTCACGCGTGATTATCTCTCATTCTGAAACGGCTTCCCCGCAAGCTTTTCAATAATTATAGCGGGAAACTGTAAAGCGAATATAGCCCTCTATATATTCCACTATATCGTCCTGTTCATAGCACCACAATATCGATTTGCAATCGGAGTCACAGGCTACCATGCAGGGTATCAAATGCGGACTGTTCTCCAACGAAATCGGTATGGGTGCACACCAAACGCTGCTGCGACCGCCACTCCAAACCCACCGCATCCTGTCACTCAGGGGCTTATTGGTATGATCGGCGTGTTTATTGACACCATCGTCATCTGTACCGCTACCGCTGCCATCATTTTAATCTCTGGTGAGTTAACCGGCTCAACCACAGCACAGGGCATTGAACTTACCCAATTATCGTTGAATTCTCTGCCAGGCAGCTGGGGCGGTGGCTTCATAACCATCGCTATTTTGATGTTCGCCTTCACTTCTATTGTCTCTAACTACTATTACGGTGAGAGTAACCTGCGCTTCACTATCAATAACCGATGGGCGATTTTACTGTATCGCTTATCCGTACTGGGCATGGTGATATTTAGCTCATTCGCCAGCTTACCCACCGTATGGAACCTGGCAGATTCAGCATGGACATGATGGCCATCATCAATATCGTAGCTCTGTTGCTACTCTCTGGTGTCGCATTCAGTGTTATTCGAGACTTGGAGCACCAAACCGATAAGGGAGAGCTTCCCTGCTTCGATCGCCGTAAATCTGTTCTTTAATAAAACA
>JAUXFT010000233.1 GCA_030622755.1 Aestuariirhabdus sp.
CCTACATGAGAAGGGGGTAACTTAGCTCATAGTATGAAGCTGATACCCAGCTCCTCATCCGAACCCGATGCGCACCAATCTAAAACCTCTGTGGTACTCTGCGCCCTCTGTGGTGAACCTTTATTCATATCCCGTCTCCCTCATCCCTCATCTCTCATCTCGCATCTCATACCCCATATAATCATCCACGTGAAACGCCTGATTCAGATATAGAAAAATACCATAATAAAGTTCTTGCTATCATCCCAAGCAAGCATAGACTGAACGTGTTAATAACTTCATTCGGGTATATCAGTGTCGAAACTGAAAACTGGGAGTTACTACCGGCATGGTTACCGGTAAATCGCCCATACACCTAACCGATACCACTTGTCTGTATTCAGTCTGCACTCCCTACCCCCCGCAAAACATATCCTACCGCTGCTTTATCAAATCCTATGTCATTCCCCAGTTAACTGAGCCCATTCAGAACCAACAACATGTACTGCAAGCTAGCCTCGTAACACCCGTCAAAGAGCGCGGACTACGAGAACAAAGCAAGACCATTCGAGTGAGGGGAAATCATGAAACGTATTTTGGAAGCTTGTCCGTTTTGTGCCAGTCAGCAGTTAAATATTGTGCAAGGTTTACTGACTCAGCGCGTTGTCTGCAAAGTATGCAACGCTCAAGGCCGTAGAGAAAAGGACGCACTCCAGGCAGTAAACGCCTGGAATCGTGTATATCACGAACTACAGCTTTCCCGCCGTATCGAAACACGGCAAATGGTGCGTGAAGTGGGAGGTCTTAGAAATTAAGGCACATCTAAATCAACCCGCAGCAGGTGTGGTAGTCCCTATACTGGCTCTACCACCCTGCAAACGGTTAATAGCTTGCTTTAACTCCAATAACTGGCTGTTCACCTGACGTCGAAATGCGTCTATCGACGTCACAGCATCCCCATTAATACTGGTCGTTGCTGCCACATCATCGAGTTCTTCTCGTTGCTGGTTAAGCTGTAATTCCATTTTCGCACTTAGCGCCAGAAGCGCTGCTTGCACACCATCAATATTTTCCATCGCCCCTTCCAGCTGCGCTGCCTGCTCAGTGCCGGACATCTGAACCTGTGACTTCAGCTCATCGACCCGTTTGGTGGCTTTGGCCACATCCGCAGTTCCTGCTTTAGCCTGTTTTTCTGTTGCTGCCAGACGCTTGTCTATGCCAGCAAACTTTTTTGACAGTTTTTCCAGTTGCGCCTCGTTACCGGCGATATCATGCTTGTTACGTTTGTTGGCAATATCCCAAAGCTTGCGAATTTCAGAATTAAGGACCTTAAGCTCCGCCTGAACTTTGCTGCCAGCTTCGTTCATAGAAGCGCCTGTCGCCACTACCTTGCCGTTAACATCCTGCAATCGTTGCAAGGTTAACTCAAAGGCCTGCTGATTACTGGCCAGCTCAGCCTTAAGAGCTTCCGCTTGTTGATAACCAAAATAGGAAACTCCGCTCAGCGCCGCGAACAGTAATAATGACAACATCGGCATCATCAGCGAGCCGGATTTATTTGCTTTTACTGTGGATTGTCCGGTGCTTTTCTTTGCGGTCTTAGGGGATTTGGCAGGTTGAGTACGAATATCATCCTGTGAAACCGAAAAACTGGGGATATTCTGGAGGTCATCGGACTTATCAGCTTTCATTGGAATTCCATAAATACAATATTAATTAGCTATGCTTTGGCCCCGAGCACCTGCTTTACAAAGCCAGACTGAACACAAGAGTTAAGCAGCAATTTAAGTAAAAAATTACTCGGGTTTATTGTTAACCTGTAGACCCGTCATTGTAGAGGAAAAGCAGTATCAACGGCCAGACATCAACGACTGGAACCCAGTCGACAGGACCTTTTGATGCGCTAAATTGCATGCTGTAGTTCACATTCCCAAAGTATTCGTAAACTGATGACGCGACCGCCCATCGACTATCCTTCAGCAAGCAATCCTATTGCCACCAATTTCTGCCGGCGATGTGCGAAAATCTTCCACGCACAGCACCTGAATGCAGCAACACCCCTAACAAATCATGATCAAACTGAAAAACCATGCAACATTGATAGCGCTATCAATGTTGCCAGCCAATAAGGCAATGCAATAGTCTAAAGGCACGTTTAAAAAAGCAGCCTTACATAAAGCCAGGGTTTGTAGGATTAAGGATCAATAATGACCATCGTAGCCGACAAGAAATGGATGATTTACGGTGCCAATGGCTTCACCGGAAAGCTGATTGCGCGCAAAGCCCATGTAGAGGGCCTAACACCCATACTTGCGGGTCGTAACGAGCAAGAGATCGTTCCGCTTGCAACGGAGCTCGGCGTCTCCTATCGAATATTTGCTCTCACCAACCCAAACCATATTCGAGAGAGCCTTCAGGATATCGACGTGCTGTTGAATTGTGCTGGCCCGTTTATACGAACGTCACCTACGCTCATCGATGAATGCATCAATCACAAGGTGCACTACCTGGATATAACCGGCGAGATAAATGTTTTTGAATACGCCCAACAGCAACACGACAACGCTTTGCAAAACCATCAGGTTATATGCCCTGGTGTTGGCTTTGACGTTATTCCTACCGATTGTGTGGCTGCTACGTTAAAAAACGCGTTGCCCGACGCCAACCAGTTAATATTAGGCCTTGATGCAGAAGGAGCATTAAGCCCAGGCACAGCAAAAACCGGGCTTATGAGTTTACCCCAAGGCGGTCGGGTGAGAGCAGAAGGTAAACTCAAAACCATCCCCTTTGCCAGCCTTGAACGCGACATTGACTTCGGCACAGGCATTAAACACGCGGTCAATGTGCCATGGGGTGAGATATCAACGGCCTGGCATTCAACCCGAATACCTAATATTGAGGTGTATATTTCCGCCACACCTCGCCGCATCAAAGAGATGAAACGTGCCCGGTTTTTAAGCTCGCTATTAATGATAAAACCCTTACAACGACTCTTAAACCGGCAGATCGATAAGCGTTTTCAAGCCCCGGATAAAACAGCTCGTGAAACCAGCTCTTGCCACGTATGGGGCGAGGTCAGGAACGAATCAGGGAATCTTAAGCAGGCTTTTCTGAAAACCCCTGATGCCTATGACCTGACTGTTACAGGGGCACTAACGATTACCAAATACCTGCTTGAATATGAAGGTACTGGCGGGTATTTTACGCCATCAAAACTGATGGGGGCATCGTTCGTAGAAAGCCTGCCCGGCTGTTCTGCAATCACCGTGATAAGTCACCAGCAGGGCGTACTGGAGCGATAAATGCCCTCCCCTTGTTTATACAACCTGAGGCCGCAAGAAATTAATAGAGGCGCTTTAATACAACCTATAACCCACTAAAACAGTCTGAATTTGTTGTTGGATATTACTGCAGTGGTGCTACAATCCCGTAACTGCAGAGCACAGATGCCAAGGCGCCGCTGTTAATACCGGATGAGTATCAACATCGGTGTCAACTTCCGTATCAAAAAATAGCACCCAGTGATTCTGCTGCACTGTGATTTCATTGCACAAAAAATATCCTTACATCTCTGACACCACAGTTAAAACCGAACACATTAATATAGACAATAAACCCCTGATTTAGAGGAACCACGAAAATGGCTATTGAACTACCAGCGCTACCCTACGCGAAAAACGCCCTTGAGCCACACATCTCGGAAGAGACTCTGGAATTTCACTATGGCAAGCATCACAACACCTACGTGGTTAAACTGAACGGCCTGATCGAAGGCACCGACTTTACCGGTAAAGATCTGGAAACCATCGTTAAGACTTCCGCAGGTGGCGTATTCAA
>JAUXFT010000106.1 GCA_030622755.1 Aestuariirhabdus sp.
GGAGTTGGGTCTAGTCATTGTCTTCCTAAGACCGCTTGGCCTCCGACTTAGAGATCAAGTACGATTGCTATCCCGATCAATTTCACGTGTTTCAGATTTTTGCGCCCTTTATTCCGGAAGCTGCTTCGGCGATGCGGGATATTAGTCGCTATATAAATACATTAACCCCAGAGAATACACTTCAGACAAAAAAAGGTGAGAAGTAGATGTTTAAATTATTTATACGCGCTACCCGGTTAAGTGTTTTGGTTGTATGGGCATTTTTCGCAATCAGTTTTATCCAGCCGTTTTCTGCCCAATGGCAGGAGCTGATTTTTTGGTCAGGCATTATCTTGTTGGTGGCGCATTTTCTGGAATATATTGCGTTATGTGTACGTATTGAAAAGTTTGGTGGGCGTGGTTGGTCGGCATTCATCGGTACCATGGTTTTTGGTTATGGATATTGGTTGCCGTTGTTTAAGAAATAAGGGTTTCGTAAGTAATCCGATGAGCGCAGCTATAGTGAAAGAGCACAACTGAAGTGTAAAAACAGAAGAAGCGAGGAGGCAGAAATTACAGTCTGCCTCTAATCGCCTTGAAACGTATGACTGTCAGAATCTGTCATAAAAGGAACTGAAAATGGCCTCTCAGGTAAATAAACACGCAAGGAAAGATCCGCGTGTGGTTATCATTGGCGCCGGGATGAGTGGCATTCTGGCAGTCATCAAGTTGCGAGAAGCAGGGATCAACAATATCACGGTGCTGGAAAAAGGTGCGTCGGTTGGCGGGACCTGGCGAGATAATCGCTATCCAGGTTTGGCATGTGACATACCTGCTCCCATGTACACCTACGAGTTTGAACCAAATCCTGAATGGGAACATCGATTTGCCCGGGGCCCTGAGATTCGGCGTTATTTCGAAAGGGTGGCTGAGAAATATGATGTGTTGAAAGATGTGCGCTTTAATGAAGAGGTTGAACAATGTGTTTACCGGGATAAGGAGTGGCACCTTGTTACCAGTAAGGGGGAAGTGTTGGTAGCTGATATGGTTATCAGTGCGACGGGTGTATTGCATCATCCATCCTATCCGGATATCGAAGGTCTGGAGAGCTTTTCGGGACAGCAGTTTCACTCCTCCAGGTGGCCAGAAAAGCTGGACCTTAAAGGTAAGCGGGTGGGTATTATTGGTACCGGATCTACATCCGCACAGATTGTTCCTGAACTGGTTAAAGAAGCGGCCGAGGTTGTGGTTTTTCAACGCACTCCCCATTGGATAATTCCGGCGCCGGATCGGAAATATAATACGAAATTGCGAAACAAAGTGCGTAAAAACCCGAGATTGTCCAAATTTGCCTATTGGGGATACACCAGGTTTATGGAGTTGACGTTTACCCGGGCAGTGATAGGTAAAAAATACACGCGAATGATGTTTAATCTGATCGTTAAACTTAATCTTAAACGCAGTATTAAGGATCCCCAACTGCGCAGTAAATTGACACCTGATTACGCTGTGGGCTGTAAACGAATCATTTTTTCGACGAAATTTTATGACGCTATTTTGCGATCTAATTGCCAGTTAGTGACGGAGGGTATTGATCACGTTGAGTCTGAAGGCATAGTGACTGAGGATGGTAAATGCCACGATCTGGATATTCTGGTACTGGCAACGGGTTTTAAATCGTTTAATTTCATGCGGCCAATGCAACTCACGGGTCGTAATGGCTTGGATATCAACGAGGTCTGGGAGGAAAAAGTACAGGTCTATCGTTCAACATTGATACCCGGCTTTCCCAATTTTTTCCTGATGTTCGGTCCCAATGCACCCATTGGTAATTTTTCGGTGATCGCTATGAGCGAAGTGGTGAATCGGTATATTTTAAAACTGATTGAGCGATGGCGAAACGGCGAGATGCAAGAGATAGAGGCGACCGTAAAGGCTACCCAGGAATATAACGCTTACATTAAGCAGGGTATGGGAAATACGGTGTGTGTCAAGGGGTGCAATAGTTGGTATCTGGATAAAGATGGTGATCCGGCGGTGTGGCCCTACACCTGGAGACACTGGGTAGACACAATGAGTGCTCTCAAATTGGCAGACTTTACGGAAGGCGCTCCCTAGCATCTATCGGCGTTATTGATTTGCTATTGATTTGCTATTTATTTGCGTTATGTGGATGTGCCCTGTTTTTCCATAAGAGGCTGCCCGTTATATTAGAGGTCTTTAAACGATTAGACCTTATACATAAAGTACTTAAAATCGACCTGTTATTGCCTGCAATTCAGAGTCGCCTTGGTTGTCACCTGAATTCTCACATAGCCGGGTTCGATATTTGCACCATGTGATTTTCGCTAGGCATTTGTGTTAGTACATCGGCAAGATTATGCTGAGTCGTTTTGGTGAATAGGCAGTATCTTGCCGATGTGCGCGTTATGCTTCCAGTGTATATCCTGATTTTCCTATTAAAACTATCATAATATCAATAGCTTGGTATTGTTGTGGCAAGTTGGCTTTGTAATTGCTATATATCAAGGGAGTGTAAAAATGTTGTGAGCTGAGCTCATGACGGATAATGAAAACAAATAACAACAAAAGGAAATTCATCGTATGAAATTTAGTAAACGCACGCTTATTAAAGGTATTGGTCTGGCCGTTGCAATGACCAGTGTCGCTGGACTTGGTTTAACGGCTCAGGCTGCAGAGAAACGTTCCTATATTCTGGCGACCGCATCTACCGGGGGCACCTATTATCCAGTGGGGGTTGCGATCGCAACGCTGACCAAGGTAAAACTTGAACCGAAGCAAAAGATTTCGATGTCAGCCATTAACTCCGCCGGATCCGGTGAGAACGTAAAGTTGATCCGTGAAAACGAAGCACAGTTTGCTATTTTGCAAGGGCTGTATGGTGCCTGGGCCTGGGCTGGCGAAGGCAAGCTGAAATCTGCAGGACCGCAGGAAAAACTCCGCTCTGTTTCTATGTTGTGGCAAAACGTCGAACAGTTTGTGATTGAGAAGTCGCTTGCCAAAAGCGGAACCATTGATGATCTGAAAGGCTTTAAAGGTACCAAGTTCTCCATAGGTAAGAAAAACTCCGGTACTGAAGGCTCCGGTCGTCAGATTCTCGGTGGTGTAGGTGTTGACACCGATGCGATGGATCTTGTCTATATGGGCTATGGTCCAAGTGCTGATGCGCTGCAAAATGGTACCGTTGCTGGTATGAATACCCCATCAGGTGTTCCCACCAGTGCAGTAACCCGTGCCTACGCGACAATGGGTGAAACAATCACCCACCTTGATTTTACCGATGAGCAGATGAAAAGCGCCAATGGTAGCTACCAGTTGTGGACCCGTTACGTAATTCCTGCCAATACCTATCCCGGGCAAACCAAGGCGGTCAATACCATTGCGCAGCCTAACTTCCTGGCCGTACGTGATGATGTGCCTGAGGATGATGTGTACCTGATTACCAAGACCATCTATGAAAACCTGGGTTTCCTGAACGGTATTCACAAGGCAACCAAAGCGATGGCTATTGAAAAAGCGATCGCTGGTCTGCCAGTGCCATTGCACCCGGGTGCGGCTCGCTACTATCAGGAAGTTGGCATTACCGTTCCTGATCATCTGATGGCGAAGTAAGGAAGCTGTCGCGGGACATTCGTTGTTCAAGCATTATTTGTAAATAAGAATGCAACTACTTATTTTTAAATAAAAGTGCAGATGAACCTACAGAACGAGTGTGCCGCGGTATCCATCATGATGTGAAATTTTTAGTTTGTAGAGTGCTTGTAGGGGTGGAGTTAACAAAGGGTCATCAAGGAATGAATCGGGTGATTATATTATTTCCACGCAGTTTTCCATGCAGTTTTCCATTAAATAAGTGAGCACTTATTTACTTCGTTTATTCCGTATGCGCGACAACTTTTTATTAAATAAGGCTAATAAAAATGTGTACGGTATTAAACAACAGTAAATATTAAAGAAAGTATCAAAAAAATGTCACGCATAGAACTTTTGATGGCTTCATTTCTTGAGCGTGCCTCGGGTTGTTGCGTTTTGCATTACCAGTGCCTGGAGAATACAGAATGAGTAATGACGCTACCGAACTCGGACGGGATGCATCGGATAAGTTACGTAGCCTTGAGCTGGCGAAACGTCCGGAGGATTCATTTGCCGGTCGTTTGATCTATTGGTTCGGTATCGCGTTTGCGTTGGCCCATATTTACTTTAACACCCTGGGAACCTGGCCTGAGCTCTGGGTATCGGCCATCCATTTTGGTGGTTTTGCATTAATCTGCGCGTTAATGGTTCCGGCGGTGAGTTCCAGGAGTAAGGTGGCGGGTAACCTGATATTGATGCTGGATATTTGCCTGGGGTTGGTAGCGGTTGGTTGCGCCGCCTACCTTATGCTATTCGAAGATGCGCTCTACGATAGAGGCGTAAACTATATAACATCGGACTGGATCGCTTCAGCCTGCGCTATTTTTATCGCGTTGGAGATGGTGCGTCGTACCACGGGCTGGTTTATACCCGTGATGACAGTGATTGCACTCACCTATGTGTTTTGGTGGGGGCCTTATATAGACGGTATTTTCGGATTTGCTGGACTGAGTCTGGAAACAGTGATGTTTCGCAGTTACTTCTCCCCCGAAGGGATGTTCGGGTCGATAGCCAGAATCTCCTGGACCTTCGTATTCATGTTTATTTTGTTCGGTGCGTTTCTGGTGAAGTCGGGTGCGGGCGATTTCATCATTGAGTTATCTCGTTGCGCCGCCGGCCGTTTCGTCGGTGGTCCGGGATTTGTTGCGGTTTTGGGTTCGGGCTTGATGGGGTCGGTTTCGGGTTCTGCTGTAGCCAACACGGTATCAACCGGCGTGATTACCATACCATTAATGCAGCGAGCGGGTTTCCCTGCGCGTTTTGCCGCAGGAGTCGAGGCGGCGGCTTCTACCGGTGGTCAGTTGATGCCCCCCGTGATGGGCGCCGGGGCTTTTATCATGGCCTCCTATACCCAGATCTCCTATATCCAGATTATTAGTATCGCGGCGTTACCGGCCCTACTCTATTTTTTGTCGGTGGGTTTTTTCGTGCGCGTAGAGGCTCAGCGTAGTCATGCCAGCGCCGTCGAAATTGAAACCCGTCCGGTGGGAGAAGTATTGAAAGAGGGCTGGCATTATATTTTACCGTTGGCAGTGTTAGTGGGAATGCTGATCAAAGGATTTACACCAACCTACGCGGCGGGTATTGCGATCATCTCTGTAGTGGTCAGTTCCTGGTTGTCCAGGCATCCCATGGGTGTGCGAGATGTGCTCGATTCCTTAGCACAGGGTTCGAAGAATATGGCCACCACGGCCATGTTATTAGTGACGGTCGGGCTGGTGGTCAATGTAGTGGCGATGACCGGTCTCGGCAATACCTTCTCTTTGATGGTGACTGAATGGGCTGGTGGTAGCTTGCTGATCACCATTGTTTTGGTGGCGCTGGCATCCCTGATTCTGGGTATGGGATTACCGGTTACGGCGTCCTACATTGTGCTGGCGACATTGTCTGCTCCGGCGTTGTATAACCTGATTGCCCATAACCAGTTGCTTGATATGGTGGTTAATGGAGAGTTGCCGGAAGCGGCGCGTTCTATCTTTATGCTGGTGGATATGGAGAAAGCTGCATTGCTCGCTCAACCGATGAACCTGATTGATGCACAGGCACTGTTGGCGCAGGTACCACAGGATTTCATGAATCAACTGCTCGAGATGGCGATTGATCCGGTGACACTGTCGATGACTCTGTTGGCGGCTCACATGATAATTTTCTGGTTATCACAAGACAGTAATGTGACGCCGCCGGTGTGCCTGACTGCTTTTGCGGCGGCTGCGATAGCGCGAACACCCGCGATGGCCACCGGCCTGACGGCCTGGAAAATTGCCAAAGGACTGTACATCGTACCGCTGCTGTTTGCTTACACGCCGTTGATCGGTGGTAGTTGGGATGAGGTGCTGACGGTGTTTATCTTCTCTGTCTTTGGCCTGTACGCGTTTGTTGGTGTTATGGAAGGCTATCTGGAAGGTCCATTGGCATTATGGATGCGCGCACTCTGCCTGGTGGCAACCGTCGCCCTGCTATGGCCTCATGAGATTGTTATGGTGAACGTGGTTGGTGTATTGCTATTCTTTGGTGTGTTCTGGCTCAGTCGTCGCACCGCGAATAATGACTCAAACCTAGCAACAGCATCCTGAGCTTATTAGTTCATAAAGTGTCTAAAAAAGTGTTTAAAAAAGTGTCTAATAGATTGACTGCTAATCCTGGCCGCCAATTGCCGCATTGGTTTTTGCCACATAATCAGCTCTGAAAACTCAGGGCTGCTGAGTGGACAATCGTGGTGGAGTCCCCTGGATGGGTTAATCCAGATGATTAGTGAAGTGGCGGATAAAAATGTGAGTCAATCATTTTTAGATTGTCTTCTGAATAGCAACTCCCATGATCCAATGATGGCACTGGCGATAATCATCAGCATGGCAATCATGGTGGTGGAATGAACCGGGCTGTCGGTAAACAGGATGAGGAGAGCGGTTGAACCCATAGGGGCCGTGTACGCCAGCGCACCGACGATTCGCGTGTCGCCACGTTTTAGCGCTATATCCCAGGTAAAAAATGCGATGCCGAGGGGGCCAACCCCCAGTGCAATCATAAAAATCCAGTCTTTATTGTTCAGGGTGAAAGTGCTCGGTGATATCTGCTGTTCTGTTGCAAACAGCAGTAGCGCAAGCAGGCCTGACCAGAAACAAAATCCCCCGACGGCGGCGCTGTTGAAACGTGGCAGCCTGGCACTGGCCAGAGAGTAGTTACTCCAGAACAGCGCTGCTGCAAATGCCAGGAAATAGCCCGTCAGGTATTGGCTGTCCAGAGACAAGCGTCCACCTGTTACAATTAACGCGGCACCGCATGTGCCAAGCACGGCGCCAATAATATGGTAGGTTTTCAGCGGTTTGTCTCGAAAGTAGAGCGGGGTAAACACGACGATCATTAACGGCCACAGGTAGTTGATCAGGTTGGCTTCGATAACCGGGGCGTTGCGATACGACATAAAGAGGAGATAGTGGTAACCAAATATTCCGGCGATACCAACAGCTAAGGTACGTGCGGGGACACGCCAGTGACGCCATTTAACCAGGCTGATAATTCCACAGCTGGTGAGTGCTACACCCAGTTGTAAAAAAGCGGGGATATGCACAAGGCCACTGGAAAGCACGGCAAGGCTGCTCCACAAAGCGATGGTTATCAGCGCAAAAACAACAGACTGTGCTTGAGGGGTCATCCGAGAGAGTTCCGAGAGAGTTCCGTGAAAAAAATTAGCTGTTATACGTTTGTAGACTGTGAGATTTTATTTATTCATCTTAACGTGTGCCGAGCCAGTGTAGAGGATGCCGGGTGTTCGAGCCAGAAACTCGACCCGTGCTCGCACCAACTGGTACATTTAATGGGTTCATCTATTTTAGGTGCGAGTATATTTAGGTGAGAGTATAGGTTCGAGATTTGCGTGGAGTGAACACCAGCCTGCTATACATGCCATTGTGAACAAAGGATGGTTCCTTATGACTACAGCCCTGTTACCGATTTTTGGACTGATCCTGTTAGGGATGTGGCTTTCACGTCAGGACTTTCCAGGAAGCAGTTTCTGGCCGCAGGCTGAGCGATTAACCTATTACCTGTTATTCCCCGCGCTGTTGGTCAGTAAGTTGGCGACCGCTGAGACGGGTGCTGTTGAACTGGAGCGTGTCTGGTTACTGGTCATCGCTTTTCTCGTATTGGGCACTGCAGTCATGCTGGTGCTGCAAAAATGGATCGGTTGGCAGGGCTCACGTTTTACCTCGATCTACCAGGGTGGAATTCGCTTCAACACCTATGTGGCGTTGGCCACGGTGAGTCAGTTGCTGGGCGATGCCGCTTTGGCAATCGCGGCAGTAGCGATCGGTGCGATGATCCCGTTGATCAACTTATTATGTATTTCGGTTTTTGCATTCTTTGGCAGTGGCCAGCGACCTTCAATCATTTCGGTATTAACCCAGATAGTAAGAAACCCTTTAATAGTCGCTTGCGTGATTGGCATTTTGTGGAATGTTTTTCAGTTGCCCTGGCCAGATGCTGTTGGCCTGTTAATGCAATTGTTAGGGCAAACCGCGTTGCCGTTAGGTTTGTTGGCGGTCGGTGCGGGGATTCAGCTTTCTGCGCTACGAGGTTCCTCTTCGGCCTTTATCTGGGCTTGTGCGGTTAAGTTACTTTTGTTGCCGTTAATTATTGTTGTACTTTGCCTGCTAACCGGAACGGATGGCTTGATGAGAGATGTACTGGTGATTCTTGGCATGATGCCAACGGCCTCGTCGGCTTATATTCTGGCGCGTCAGCTTGGTGGTGATGCACCCTTAATGGCAGCGATTATCAGTGGTCAGACACTACTCGCGATGCTGACGATTCCCCTGTTATTAATGCTGTTGTTATAGTGTTTGTAGCGTAGTAAATATTGCTTTTTTTGTATTATTTATTGTTTTGGAATTGTCTGTATCAATCCGTTAAAACTGTCTATTATCAGCGCTGTTTGACACAGTTTCGATATTAGCATTATCGATATTAGCAAAGTGTAATGAGCATTGGGGAGAACAATAGATGACAGAGCAAACTTTCGACAAAGTCTGGTTAAAAAAATCCCGTAATCAATTTGATACGCTTTATACCGCCATTCGTAATATGGTGTATTACCGGGAATTACAGCGTTTAACCAGCGATGATGAAGTTGTCTCTGTGTTTTTTGAAAATGCCCGGGTAGCGTTACTTGGTTCCATTATTATTAATTGGAACAAGCTGTTTGCGCTGGACTTGAACGAAGAGGGCTGGAAACGCATTACCGCTGAGAGTGGCGAGTTTCGTAATCGGGTTTATCAGGCTACAGGATTTAACTACCAGCAATGGAGGGATTATCGAAAATCTGTGCGTGAGTTTAGCGCGCGTCTGCAGGCTCACTTTGATTCTTCGCATCACCTTGAGCAACAGTTGTCTTTGGATCCAGCGTTCCAGGTGCTGGAGGTGTGTCATGTGTGGTTGCATGAGGTTTATCAACCTCATCCTGAACTTGCCTGCGAGGATCTATTGCAGAAGGATTACATCGAGAAACTGAGCGCGGATCTGGATGAGAAAGTATTGCGCTGGCCACTGGTTAATGCGATAGACCCGACATGAACCCGCCAGGAATGACGTCGTTTCCAGCAACAAAAAAAATGCCTGGAAATATCCACCAAGATACAGTTTAAGTTCGATTTTTCTGTTCTGTCTGCATTAGGATCACCGTAACCTGATGGTTGGTCTCCCGTAACCCTTAGGGTGCTGTATAATGCCATTGGTGTTGGCTGCAAGAGATGGTCCGGGGAAATTATTCCGCAATGTTTGTGTCGTTATATGATTGATTTATGTCGTCAAATGTTAATGTTGTCAGGCGCAGTCTTTAGTAATATATCCAGCTATTTTGTTCATTTTGGGATTAGCCACGATGCAGCTTTTTTATAAAATCACGAGTTTATTATTCGCTCTTTCATTGATCAGTACAGTAACAGTGGCTAATAGTCATATGACTAACCCTGATGATCCAGGCCAGTTTAACCATCAGTTCGCCCAGGTTAACGGCATTAAGATGCATTACGTTGATGAGGGCGACGGCCCCGCTATTGTTTTGCTGCATGGCTTTCCCTTGTCATGGTACTCCTGGCGCAACCAGATCCCCGCGTTAGTTGATGCGGGTTATCGGGTGATCGTGCCAGACCAGCGTGGCTACGGGCAAACAGAAGCTCCGGAAGATGTGCATGCCTACGACATCACCAAATTGACAGGCGACGTTGTTGGTCTGTTGAATCATCTGGAAATTAAAAGCGCAGTGGTGGCCGGTTGGGATTGGGGTACCCCTGTGGCCTGGACAACCGCCCAGCTGCGCCCGGATTTAGTTCGCGGTCTGGTTATGGTCAGTACTCCTTACCATCCTCGTGGTGAAGTGACGCATTCTGAATTTTGGGAAAAAGCATTTGGATCTAAAGGTTTGATCTTCTATCAAGAGTATTTCCAGGCTCCGGGTGTGGTAGAAAAAGAGTATGAAGACGTGGCGTACGTTATGCGTTCCACCCTTAATGCTTTATCCGCTAGTGCCCTGCCTAATGAACAGTGGCGTTTTGTTTTAAAGCCAGGGGAAACCATGCAAGACCTGATGGTTGAACCCAAAAAATTGCCCGCATGGCTAACCCCTCAGGTGCTTGATTATTATGTCGAGCAATTCACCATGGCGGGTTTTACCGGTTCGCTTAACTGGTACCGCAATCTTGACCGCAACTGGGAGCTCACATCATTTCTTGCGGGCGCTAAAATACAGCAGCCCACTCTTTTTATGGCCGGTGAAGAAGACCCCGGCATAAAATGGGGAAAGGCGGCCTATGATCACATGGAGGAAATGGTGCCTAATTTATACAAAAAAGTACTGATTACTGATGCCGCCCACATGGCTCCTGAAGAGCAGCCAGAAACAGTAAATGCCCTGCTTATCGATTTCCTTAACCAGCTTTAAACAGAAAGTAAAACCCCACAGTGCTTTGCACTTCCGGGGTTTTCTCGCTTGCCACGACAGACAGAAGGTCAGTCGTCGGTTTCTGGGGCTATCGGTTTCTTGAGCTATCGGTTTTTGGGAAATCTCTCTCTGAAAAGTGAGAGACCTGATAACAACTCGCTTGCATATCGGCAGGCCACTCGCCGGGGTTGAGTCCGGCTTTTTTCATCAGTTGATTGAGGAAGTCAGGGGGTTCAGGTAATTGCTGCCACACTTGTGGCAGGAAAGTCGCTCGGTGGATACCGCTCTCAATCAGCAGGCCATCAATTTTTGGCCGGAGTTTTTCAAGCAGGTTATCCCGGCCGGTAAAATTTAACCTGTGCATTGGTGACAGGATGGAAAGCTCGATATGGATCAAGGCCAGTTCAGGTTCGCTGACCGAAGCGAATCTTGGATCGCGGAACGCGGCTGACCAGGCATCGGCGGCGATCTCTTCAACCAGTAGACGATGAGGTTCCAGGGAGCCCATGCAGCCGCGCAGTTGACCCTGTTTTTGCA
>JAUXFT010000223.1 GCA_030622755.1 Aestuariirhabdus sp.
AGGAACGTCATTGCTCTATTTGGTGAACTGATTTACAGGTTTTTTACGAATGACAATTGCTGACCGCTGGTTATTGCCAGATGGGATTGATGAGGTGCTGCCGCAAGCAGCGCGCAATATTGAGCGAGTAAGGCGAGAGCTGCTCGATTGCTATGCCAGCTGGGGTTATGAGCTGGTTATACCGCCACACATTGAGTATTTGGAATCGTTACAGGCCGGGGCGGGTCACGATCTGGATCTACAAACCTTCAAGGTAGTGGATCAGCTGACTGGACGCATGATGGGTTTGCGAGCCGATACAACGCCTTCGGTAGCTCGTATCGATGCTCATACTCTCAGGAGAGAAGGTCCGGTGCGTTTATGTTACTGCGGTAGCGTATTCCATACCAAGGCTGATTCTTCTTCTGCTTCGCGTAGCCCGATTCAATTGGGGGCGGAGCTATACGGCCATGCTGGTTTTGAAAGTGACGTAGAAGTGATGTCGCTGATGCTGGCTACTTTACACGCGGTCGGGCAACGCAGAATTAATGTAGATATTGGCCATGCCGGGATTTTTCGCGGGCTAGTGCGTGAGTCGGGCCTGGATGCAGATCAGCAGGAAATTTTATTTGATGCACTGCAGCGTAAAGCTAATCCTGAAGTTATTGCATTGGTAAATGCGGAAGTAAATGACAAGTCTATTGCGGCTATGCTGCGCTTGCTTCCTCTTCTCAATGGTGATGTAACCATTCTTCAGGAGGCAACTGACAAACTCGCAGAAGCGCCGCGAGATGTACTTGATGCGTTGGCCACATTGAAGCAGGTTGCCGAGAAAATGCAGCAGCAATTTCCGGATGTTTCCCTGTACTTCGATCTGAGTGAATTAAGTGGTTATAACTACAATTACCATACAGGGGTTGTGTTCGCGGCCTATTTGCCGGGGAGCGGTCAAGCGATTGCCAAAGGTGGTCGATACGATGGTATTGGCGCGGCCTTCGGGCGGGCGCGGCCGGCAACCGGTTTTAGTACCGATTTGAAGCTATTGCTGAATTTGATGCCGGTGCAGAGCGCACCAAATAACGCAATTCTTGCTCCACAAAACGCCGATGTGCAATTGGTGCAGTCGTTAAGAGAGCAGGGTGAATGTGTGATTTATGAATTACCGGGACAGCTGCAAGGAGCCGCTGATTTGGGATGCAATCGTCAGTTGGTGGAGACCTCGGGTGGTTGGCAAATTGAGTCCGTTGACGCCTGAATGTTACGGATAGAACTTAATCGATCGTAGTTAAAGAGAGCTGTCATGGGCAAGAATGTTGTAGTGCTGGGCACCCAATGGGGTGATGAAGGAAAGGGGAAGATAGTCGATCTTCTTACTGACCAGGCCGCTGCGGTTGTTCGTTTTCAAGGTGGCCACAATGCGGGTCATACATTGGTAATCGATGGTGAGAAGACGGTTTTACACCTGATCCCATCAGGAATCCTGCGTGATACGGTCACCTGTTATATCGGTAACGGTGTGGTGCTGTCCCCGGAGGCATTGATAAAAGAGATGGCTGAGCTCGAAGCACGTGATATTCCCGTGTCTTCACGTTTGCGTCTAAGTCCAGCATGTCCGCTGATATTGCCGTTTCATATTGCCCTGGACCAGGCGCGTGAAAAAGCACGCGGCAATGCCAAAATTGGCACCACTGGCCGGGGTATTGGTCCGGCTTACGAAGATAAAGTGGCCCGTCGTGGCTTGCGCCTGGGAGACCTTGAGCGCCCGGAGCGCTTTGCCAGTAAATTGAAAGAGGTGATGGAATATCACAACTTTATGCTGGTGAACTATTACAACGAACCCGCAGTTGATTATCAGACCGTGTTGGATAGTTTCCTTGAGATGGGTCGTCAATTACAGCCTATGGTTGTGAACGTAGTGGACGAGCTGCATCGTCACCGTCGTAATGGCGATAAGATCATGTTCGAGGGCGCACAAGGCTCATTGCTCGATATTGATCACGGTACCTATCCGTTTGTAACCTCTTCTAATACCACGGCTGGTGGCGTAGCAACAGGCAGTGGTGTTGGCCCCTTGTACCTTGATTACATCCTCGGCATTACCAAGGCATATACCACTCGTGTGGGGTCTGGTCCTTTCCCGACAGAGCTTGATTGTGATGCAGGCAAACATTTGGCCGAAAAGGGTCATGAGTTTGGCGCGACGACGGGTCGTGCGCGTCGTTGCGGTTGGTTTGATGCGGTAGCACTGCGTCATGCGGTACAGGTCAACAGTGTCTCTGGTCTTTGTTTGACCAAGCTGGATGTGATGGACGGTTTGAAAACGATAGAAGTGTGCGTCAGTTATCGCAATGCGCAGGGCGAAGTAGCAGACAGCCCGGTTGATGCTGAAGATTATGCTGCTTTGGAGCCGGTCTATGAAACCTTGCCTGGCTGGAGTGAGTCTACGGTTGGAGCGCGTTCTATTGAAGAGCTGCCTGCTAACGCCCAGGCGTATATCAAGCGAATCGCTGAACTGGTCGGAGCACCTATTGATATAGTCTCAACGGGGCCGGATCGTAACGAAACGATCGTTTTGCGTCACCCGTTTGCTGACTGATGTTCTCATAGAGTGACATGCTTGAGGGGCTTCGGCCTCTCTTCTGCTTTTAGTGGTTAACTGGCGGTCACATTGCTGCTCTATACTCCCCTTAAGAAACATATCCCTCCTTCTGGAAATACCCTATGAGTAACAAGATCTGGAATCAAAAAGACCCGCACGCTGAACGGGAATCTCGCAATTATGAGAATCCGATTCCAAGTCGGGAACTTATTATGGAACAGCTGGATCAGCGCGGAGCCCCGGCGAGCCATCGCCAGCTGTGTAAAGAGCTGGGTCTGCAAGAGGAAGCTCAGCAAGAAGCCCTGGGGTTTCGGTTGCGGGCGATGTGTCGCGATGGCCAGCTGGTTCATACGCGAAAGGGAAGCTATGGGTTAGTCAGCAAGATGGATCTTATCCCAGGCCGAATTCAGGGGCATAAGGATGGTTTCGGATTTTTGATTCCAGATGCCGGGGGCGATGATGTTTTTCTCAGTAATTTCCAGATGCGCCGTTTGTTTGATGGCGATCGCGCGGTTGTTCGTGTATCGGGAATGGATCGCCGTGGACGTCGTGAAGGGCAGTTGGTAGAGGTTCTCGAACACAATACCCAGCACCTTGTCGGGCGCTATTTTGAAGAAAATGGTACAGGTTTTGTGGTTCCGGATAATCCTCGCCTGGGTAAAGAAATACAGATCCCGCAATCAATCCTGCAGGTCCGTCAGGGCCAATTTGTAATAGTGGATATTACTGCGCAGCCAGGTAAGCGAACCCTGCCTCAGGGCGTGGTGCGTGAGGTGCTTGGTGATCATATGGCGCCAGGCATGGAGATTGATGTTGCGCTGCGCTCGCATCAGCTCCCCCATGAGTGGCCTGAGGCGTTGCTACAGCAAATTGTCGATCTGAAGCCGGAAGTGAATGAAGAGGACAAGCAGTCACGTGTCGATCTGCGGAAGGTACCTTTAGTTACGATTGATGGAGAGGATGCCAGGGATTTCGATGACGCCGTATTTTGTGAAGCGAAAAAAAGTGGCGGTTGGCGTCTTTATGTTGCGATTGCTGACGTTTCTCATTACGTACCGGTAGGCTCCCCTCTGGATCAAGAGGCGCACAATAGAGGCACCTCGGTGTATTTTCCCGGCCAGGTAATTCCGATGTTGCCGGAAGTTTTGTCCAATGGTCTTTGCTCGCTGAATCCACAGGTTGATCGTTTGGCCATGGTGTGCGAAATGACCATCAGTGCCGCCGGTAAGATGAGTGGCTACCGTTTTTATGAAGCAGTTATTTGTTCTCACGCTCGATTGACCTATACCCAGGTCGGAGCGGTACTGGAAAACCCTGACTCACGGGAAGGGAAGCAGCTAGCGACTGAGTTTGACGAATTAATGCCTCACCTTCAGGAGCTGTTTGCCCTGTACAAAGTGCTGCGCAAAAGCCGGGTGAAACGCGGAGCCATTGATTTTGAAACCACAGAAACACGGATGCTGTTTGGTGAAGATCGTAAAATAGAGCGTATCGTTCCGACGGTGCGTAATGAGGCGCATAAACTGATTGAGGAATGCATGTTGTGCGCCAATGTGGCCACCGCGCGTTTTCTGGAAAAGCTTGAGGTTCCTGCACTGTATCGCGTGCATCCGGGGCCGAAGGAAGAAAAACTGGAGAATCTTAATAAATTTCTTGCGGAGTTAGGACTTGGTTTACCCGGCAGAACCAAGCCTGAGCCCGGTGACTATCAGCAGCTGTTGTCGCAGGTAAAAGATCGTCCTGATGCCCATATGATTCAGTCCATGTTGTTGCGCTCTCTAGGGCAGGCGGTGTACACCCCTGGCAACGATGGCCACTTTGGGCTTGCCTATAGCGCTTACAGTCATTTTACCTCTCCCATTCGCCGCTACCCTGATCTGCTGGTGCATCGAGCTATCCGCTATACGATACGTTCAAGCCAGAAGGGAGCAACAGAAACCGGTGCGAAAGGCGGCGGGCTGATGTCAAAGCTCCGGGAAATCG
>JAUXFT010000061.1 GCA_030622755.1 Aestuariirhabdus sp.
ACGCGTGATAGACGTGATCACCGAGCTACAGGATTTTGGCAGTATCGCGGAGGTATATGACCCCTGGGCGCTGTCAATAATTGCTCATAGGCGTCTATTAAAACCCAGTCAACCACCAGAGGTTCACCCGCAACAACAGCATCAACCATACGTTGTAAAACACGTACAGAAAGTTGTTGGGCTGCATCCCAACGATTAAAGCCGTCCGTATCATTCGCCATTAAAAACGCTAATTGTTGATCACTATAATCAAACTCAAGACGTACGGGCGCTGAAAAATCACGCAACAAAGATGGTACCGGCGGCTCTTTAATTCCCTCAAACGTAAAGCTCTGATTAGCATCCGTAAGGTTTAACATTTGGGTTTTATCTGGCAAAAGATCGCTGCCTTCAGAGCTCAATAACCCTACGGCCAGAGGTATATGAAGTGGTTGCTTAGGCTTTTTATCCGGTGTTGCCGGGCAGCTTTGTGAAACATGTAAGCGATAGCACTGCTCGGAAGAATCATATTCATCAGTAACCTTGATTACCGGGGTGCCTGCCTGATGATACCAGCGGCGAAATTGTGTCAGGTCCATCTCACTGGCATCTTCCATGGTCGATACAAAATTTTCAACCGTTACTGCCAGGCCATCATAGCGCTCAAAATACAGATCACTACCAGCACGAAAATTCTGTTTACCAAGTAATTTATGGATCATGCGCACAAGCTCAGCGCCTTTTTCATAAACAGTCAGCGTATAAAAATTTGATATCTCCATGTAGGAATCCGGTAGTACCGGATGCGCCATTGGCCCTGCATCTTCCGCAAACTGCGCGGTTCTTAGCAATGCCACATCTTCAATACGCTTGACCGTTCGTGAATTCATGTCGGCAGAAAACTCAGAATCACGAAAAACGGTAAAACCTTCTTTCAAACTCAACTGAAACCAGTCTCTGCAGGTGACACGATTACCGGACCAGTTATGAAAGTATTCATGAGCGACTATCGCTTCGATACGTTGAAAACTGTTATCAGTCGCAGTTTCAGGGCTAGCAAGAACACAGGATGAATTAAATATGTTCAATCCCTTATTTTCCATCGCGCCCATATTAAAATGATCAACCGCCACAATCATAAAAATATCCAGATCGTACTCGCGACCATAGACCTCTTCATCCCAGCGCATCGACCGCTTTAATGAATCGATTGCATGCGCACACTTATGGATATTTCTTTGCTCTGTGAATAACTGCAAAGTCACTTCACGTCCACTACAGGTGGTAAAGGAGTCGCGAACATGCTCCAGGTCACCGGCTACCAGGGCAAAAAGATAGGCGGGTTTCTTGTGGGGATCGCGCCATAAAACCGAGTGAAATCCATTTTTCAGAGTTTCTCTTTCAAACTCATTGCCATTGCTTAACAACACAGGATATAACGATTTGTCCGCTGTGATTTTACAACTGAATATCGACATCACATCCGGGCGATCAAGATAATAGGTTATTTTGCGGAACCCCTCTGCCTCACATTGGGTGCAAAACATACCATTGGACTTATACAGCCCTTCCAGAGACGTGTTTTTTTGCGGTTCTATAAAGCAGACCGTTCGTAACTCAAATTCAGTATCACTCACCTTTATGGTCAACTGTTCGCCATCAAGGGAATAATCTTGCGTTCCTAACGCAAGGTCACCGATATGGATTGATTCAAGATGTAGTTCAGTTCCATTAAGGATTAATGCCGGATAGTTACCACCATCAATCTTATGGAGTTGCTTATTCAAGCGAATGCGAAGAATAGCTTCAACGCGAGTTCGCTCTTCTCCAAGTTCAAAGCTAAGGTCCGTCTGATCAATCCAGTAATCCGGTTGACGATAATCCTTTAATAAAACGGTCGTGGGCTGAGCGTCTTTCATTTAAACATCCTCACCAATTTCGAGACCTACCTGGTAACCAGTAAACTTACGTACGTTAAGAACACCCGTATCAAAAATCAGGTATTGTCCCTTTACTCCCTTGAGAACACCCGTAACTTCAGGCGCTTTATCGAAATTAAACGCCTTAACTTTTAGTGGATATTCGTCAACTGGATAACTTAAATCATAATAAGGCGCATCAACTAACTCGGTGATCTGCGAAATTGGATACTGGCTTTGCAATTCAGTCAGCTCGGCTCTGCACAATGATTTCAGTCGTTCGGCTTCTACCCTTAGATCTCTGACTTCAGGCTCACCTTTTAACATCGCCTGCCAGTTCGTTCTATCACTTACATGCTCCTTAAACAGCACTTCAATCAGGCCTGAAAGACGCCGGGTACTAACTCTAAACATCGGTAGTGCAGCGCTAGCCCCCTGATCCATCCAGCGAACCGGCACCTGGGTCGCGCGAGTAATCCCTACTTTAAGCGATGATGAATTCGCCAGATAAACAATATGATCATTCATACAAACCCGCTCAGCCCAAGCTTCATCCCGGCAGCTACCAGCAGCATAATGACAAGTTTCCGGTCTTACCATGCAGGTATCACATTGGGGTAATCGTTTAAAACATGGGTAGCAATACCCTTGGGCAAAACTCTTATTACTTCGTCGCCCACACTCATGGCAATTAATACTGCCCAGATAATTCAGCGTCAGGCGTCGGCCAAGTAGCGCATTCAATGGTATTTCGTTATCACCCAATTTTAATGCGTACTCAACCGGAAGTTTATGAGTACAAGGCATCTTGGCCAATGGACCGGTACATTGATAATTCATATAAGCCTCAATGCTGCGTCAAGTTAAGGGGCTGTATATCATCATCTGTAGATTCCCCTGAACTGGACTTACACTGCTGTTCCATATAGCCCGTACGCTCCTCCTCCGGCAGGTTACGCACCTCCCATGCCATCATCGCGTGCATACAGTGCTCACGTTGCTCAGGAGTAAGCCTGCTACCATCAGTCCATTTACCTAGCTCAACAGCGCGCTGCAGATTTTTGTATATTTCCGGGCTTATATTTTTCAGTAGCTGTTCAAACGTCATATCACCTGAACTCATTCTAACTCCTACTATTACTGCCCTTTGGCAGTTCGAATCCGAGAAAACAAGCCAATACACAAACCGATTAAAGCCCCTGACAGTAACCCTGCAGTATGAGCGGCATTAGCAATTGCGCCGAAGCCTATCACCTCGAGCACACCGGTAAAACAGATTAACAACCAGCCAATCATAAACCCTACGATAGAACCAGGAATACCGAGACCGGATTCAGGAACGAAACGGTGATATACCCAACAGAACCCTAGCAAGCCATAGACAACGCCAGAGAAACCTCCAAACAGAGGGTGTTCCAATGAAAAAATAAACTGGGTAGCGTTGGAAACCACACCGATAACGACAATCAAAATCAGTAGCATGCTGCTGGATAAATTATTTTCTATACGACCACCAAGTACAAACAACCACATCATATTGAAAATAAGGTGCAAAGGTGAGAAGTGTAAAAAAATGGGAGTAAGGATTCGCCAAATTTCACCCTGCGAAAGGCTCTCTGACAAAGGAATAAAGTAAGGATTGCCCGCAACCAGTTCAAACCCGGTAAAGGTTAACCAACTTACCGGCTGAGCATATCCACCAAACCCCGACAGCAAACCAATAATCACACAGATAACAATCAACAGCATGGTCAGGGGATATAACTTTAGAGTCCGCAACAAACCAGCATGGGATGGGGTTGTTAGCGTTTCATCGCGCACGTTATCCACTTGAATATCACCACGTTCAAATGCCAGCAAAGCATTTCTGGCGATTTCAACGGAATTTTCATCGACTACCCAGAGTATTTGCTGACCAGTTTGTTCAGATATGCGGTGCGGAAGCCCACTCTGCCAAAGCCAGCGAGAAAAAGCACTCAAATCAATATCGGCCGGTAGCGTTGCTGCTTTAATCATCAGAATCGGACTCCCAGTCGGGCAAACCTGGTTCCTGAGGTTCAACACTCACCCAGACAAATTTACGCTCATCCAATACTTTTTCTCCGTCCATTCGGTAGGCAACCAATTTGCCATATTTTACGGCACTGTAATCCAGGCAAGCGATGTTACTGGTAAGTGAAGCTGGAATTCCTGATCGCCAATAATGACCGATAAACAGCGGTTTTTCCGCCTCACTGTAATAAAACAGCTTGCCCTTCACCTCATCCGTCATTGCTCTATGGGCAATCGCTTCAGGAAGAGGGTCTGGTTGGAATACTACGTCGTTATAAGTGCGCGGATCAGGTACCCAGAAACTGGCACGAAAGAAATGACGAACAAAGCCATCCTTACTGGTCACTGAGAGACTATCCGGCAAACGAATATCGATGCCACGCGTTAGCCGATCCAGCAGACGCCCCGCCAAACTTTGCTTGTTAGCAGACTCCTGAAGCAGGTCATCACTCAAACGGTTGTGACCATAGAGATGCTGATATTCGGCAATTAATGTCGAGTCCCAACAGGCATGAACAACACGAAAATCATCGAATTCAAGAAACAGTGGAAGTGTCTTAAACCACTCCAGGTATTCATTCCACTCTTCCTGATACATAGAAAACTGTTCGAGTGTATCCTGAATGAGGTGATAGTGACGGGGGCTGTGAGCTCGTAAATAGGTATTCCCATCGCTGTCAGATGACTGAGTACAATAACAGAGTGCATTGTATTCATGATTACCCAATAACATCGAAGCTTCATCAGCGTCGACCATTGCCTTTACCAGTTGCAATGCTTCCCGAATCCGTGGCCCTCTATCAATGACATCCCCCAGAAAAACAGCTTTCCGTGAAGGATGCCTATACACACCAGCGATAGGAGCATAGCCCAGCTTACCAAGGAGTAATTTAAGGGTGTTTGCACACCCGTGAATATCCCCAATAATATCGTAACCCTGGGCATTCACTGAACCTTCTAATGCCACTCTAATTCCCCAACCTGCTACTCCACCCAAGCTTGGAACGGCATATTTCGTAATAGTTATGGCTAAGGGGATGAATCAGTTTAAGTTTTTGCGGCATTTTATGAATCGTAACCGTGTCGCCTGGTGCGGTAACGACGGTTATCTGACCATCACAAACGATCTGGGGTTGCGTCTGGTTGTCATGGCTAATAATGATTTTAATCTCACTATTACCGTCAACTACAATCGGCCGACTACTCAAAGTATGTGGAAACATGGGAACCAGCACCATAGCGTCAAGCCGCGGATGCATGATCGGGCCACCGCCGGATAACGCATAGGCTGTTGATCCCGTCGGCGTAGCAACAATCATCCCGTCGGAACGCTGACTGTAGACGAATTGCCCCTCTATAAAAAGCTCAAACTCCATCATGCGGCCAGATTGTCCCGGGTTTAAAACCACATCATTCAGGGCAGAGGCCTTACCAACAGGAACACCTTCACGTTTGGCCGTTGCTTCAAGAAGAAAACGATTTTCGATGATGTATCGGCCGTCCAGAACGTCTCCAACGAGGGGATCAATTTCATCTGGAGAAATGTCTGTTAAGAAACCCAGACGTCCACGGTTAACCCCCAGCACGGGCACGTTACTTTTTGCCAGGGATCGAGCGGCGCCAAGCAGGCTGCCATCGCCACCCACAACAATTACCAGGTCACAAACTTCTCCCAGCATTTTCTGGCTACCGCTCTGCAAGCTAACACCGGGCAAAACCTCGGGTAAGCGGTCGTCGAGGATCACATTTACTTCACGGCTTTCCAGGTATTTTACCAGCCGCATGAGGGTACCAACGACCTGTGTACCACCCAGGCGCCCTATTACACCAACATTTCTGAATTGTTCCATACTCGCAGTATCACAAATAAAGAGGTTCATTATAACCAAAGAACCCGCTTCAGTGATCTATCTATCACAAGTTAGGGGACTAAACGTCCTCAACTTTCACCCCGAGCCGCCTTAACAGCCTCTACAGCACTGAATGTACGATGCTTTTTACAGTGATTAGAGTGACCATGCGCGTAAATGCCCGGAGATTCCACACGATCGATCCTCACTCCACAACGGCTTCCATCCGTAGTTCGAACATCGCAACTTGGAGATTCGTAGTGCGTTAACCAGTTACTGTATTGCTCTTCAGGTACAAAACACTTGTCAGAAACATACTCGAGAACATGATTCATATAACGGGGAATGTCACGCAAAGGAATCGTAATATGACCAACGCCTGGATGATGCGCAACAAACACTACACCTTTCTCAGAAAGGTCCCCTAATACATCTTCAGATTGCCTGATTGTAAGATCTTCAACCTTATTACGGAGTTCGTCGAGTTCAGCCTCTTTTTGATTATCAAGCTCATTACGGTACGCCATTTCAACGTCTCTGATTTCAAGCTGTTCCTGCATTTCTGCCGTCGCGGCCTGAAGTCGCTCAGCCATTTCGGTTTCATACTCAGCTTTAATGCGCTCAAGGTCGTTAACTTCATCATTCTCTATATCTTTAATTTGACGGGTCAGTTGTTCACGGCTACGCCTGAACTCTTCAAGCTGGGTTTTCATGGAGGACTTCAGAGTTTGATTCTGGCGTTTTAACACCTCAAGTTCTTGTTGCTGATCGATGTGTTTCCCTTTAAATTCCTCTTTTTGCTGGTTTCTCTGCTGCTCATGCAGGGCACTCTCTTGCTCAAATCGTAACTTCAATGTTGATATGCGCAAGCGCTGTTGCTTGATTAAATTAGCAATTTTATCTCGGTGATCGGCATCAAACTTTTTAGACGTGTTGGACTGTAAGTCCGGATTGTAGGCATCAGATGACTGTTCAACAGATTGTTCTGTAGCAGCCTGTTCCGCAGCCCCCAGTACAGGGACATCGAGAATCGGAACATCAAGAATGGGAAAATCATCATCCTGGAGAGGCATTTGCCCCACAGGATTCGAGAAAGCAGACTCGGTAAAAGGTGTTGCCGTATAAGAGCTATCGACAAGAATCCCCAGATTATTGCGCTCTGCAGAACGCCGCATCGCGGCCAGGTCATTGTTGTCCGGGCTTAAATCAGGATCCCAAAGCTGCGCCTGGTGCCAACTAACAGGGCACTGGCTTTTACAGGCAAGTTTTATAGGGCCAGCACCAAGATCGGGGCCCCGACCTGCTGTGTAGGCGAGGTGTTGCAGAGGAATATTCCAGTCCCTATCTGCATAGCCCTGCTCATCAAAATCAACCAAAAACAATACAGCCGAAGTAATTAAAAGATGGCTATCAATCTGTACGAAGGCTGATTTGATTAATTTGTTCCTGAAATCATTGATCTGAACAACGCCATCAAGCACTGCTTCAAACTCCGGGAACAACATCTCCTTAGTAACAACGCCGTCATCAAAAAACAAAATGGCTTCTGTAATACTGCCATGCGCCATATTGGGTCTCTCCTTTACCCGACATAACAACAATCCAAGGGTAACGCACCAAGGACCATTTCCTGAACGGATAACTATAGAACAGGCTCAGAAAACCAGCCACATTTGTTTTAAAAAAGTGCTTAAACCTTCACTAAAGATCTAAGTACTCTATCTTTTATGGCTAGCGGTGTAGTGTAGAGCAACTCATAAAGCATCCATGTGAAGCGGTTATCAGATCAGTGACAAACCCTTCGATTGCCAACCATAAGAAACCGCCCAGGAGGACGGTTTAATCTTGAAACTCCAGAATAGACACCAATAATCTTCGGCTGATGCCTATATGGACAGCTACCTACAAAGCTTTATAGTTCAGCAGCGAGTCTTGCACCACGGTCAATTGCCCGCTTCGCATCAAGTTCTGCAGCCACCTCAGCCCCACCGATCAAATGCGTTGATATGCCCTTGCCTTCAAGGCCATCATACAGCTCGCGCAATGAGTCCTGACCCGCACAAATCACAATACTATCAACGGGTAGAACCTTAGTTTCTTCACCGACTTTAATATGCAGGCCTTCCTCGTCAATCAGATCATAAGATACATTATTGATCATCTGTACGCCGCGTTTTTTAAGATTGGAGCGATGAATCCAGCCTGTAGTTTTACCAAGATTCTGGCCTATTTTGCTGGATTTTCTCTGTAACAAGTACACGTCACGTGCTGCCTCTTCGAACTCCGGCTTCATACCAGCGATACCTGCTCGCTTCTCGAAGTTTGTATCGATACCCCATTCACGTAAAAAAGCTTCTTTGTTTAAACTGCTGGACTCTCCTTTATGAACCAACAGCTCGCTTACATCAAAACCGATACCGCCCGCACCAACAACCGCAACACGCTTGCCAACAGGCTTACGGCCAAGGATTGCATCCAGATAACTGATAACTTTGGGGCTTTCAATTCCAGGTATTGCTGGCCAGCGAGGCTGGATGCCCGTTGCAATAATCACCTCGTCGTAGCCACCCTCTGAAAGCATTTCAGTCGTTACCCGGGTATTAAGGTGGAGTTCAACACCCTGAACCTCAATTTGTTTCTTGTAGTAACGCAGTGTTTCATAAAACTCTTCTTTACCGGGAATTTTCTTTGCCACATTAAACTGCCCACCAATCTCAGAAGCAGCATCAAACAGTGTTACCTGGTGACCACGCTCTGCAGCAATCGTGGAAGCAGCAAGTCCAGCAGGCCCGGCACCTACAACCGCGATTCTCTTAACGGCATCACTGGTTACTTTCGAGTAATTCAGCAAGGTTTCATTACAGGCTCTTGGGTTAACGAGACAAGACGTTAATTTGCCCGCGAAGGTATGGTCGAGACACGCCTGGTTACAACCGATACAGGTATTGATTTCATCTTCACGCCCCTGTTCAGCCTTGGCTATCAATTCCGCATCTGCAAGAAAAGGTCTAGCCATTGAGATCATATCCGCCTCACCGTCTGCTAGAACTTTTTCAGCGACATCGGGCATATTGATACGGTTCGTGGTAATCAGAGGAATTGAAACCTCCCCTTTCAGCTTAGCGGTTACACCCGTAAATGCGGCTCTGGGGACAGAGGCTGCGATGGTTGGAATGCGCGCTTCGTGCCAGCCAATACCGGTATTGATAATACTAACACCCGCTTTTTCCAGCTCTTTGGCCAACAAAACGATTTCACCCCAGTCACTGCCACCTTCGACCAGATCAAGCATTGATAGTCGATAAATGATGATGAAGTTACTACCAACACGGGCTCTTATTCTGCGGATAATTTCCAGCGGCAGGCGAATACGGTTTTCATAACTGCCCCCCCACTGATCGGTACGCTTATTAACCTGTTGCGCAATGAACTGATTAATGAAATACCCTTCAGACCCCATCACTTCGATGCCGTCATAGCCAGCCTGCTGTGACAATGCTGCACAATTTACAAAGTCTTCGATCTGCTGCTCAACCTCATCACCGGTCAGCTCATGAGGGGCAAATGGGTTAATCGGTGCTTGCACTGGCGATGGTGCAACGTTTTTCGGATTGTAGGCATAACGGCCAGCATGAAGAATTTGCATGCAGATCTTGCCGCCTTCACGGTGCACCGCTTCGGTAATGACCTTATGCTTGTCGGATTCTGCTGCAGTGCTCATTTTAGCGGCACCCACCATAACCGCACCTTCGGCATTAGGCCCAATACCACCGGTTACTATCAGGCCAACACCGCCAGCCGCACGTTCAGCATAGAATGCAGCCAGCCGATCAAAGCCATTTGGTGATTCTTCCAACCCTGTGTGCATTGACCCCATTAATACTCTATTACGCAGAGTAGTGAATCCAAGATCTAATGGCTCTAAAAGATGGGGGTACTTACTGGTTGTCATTACACTCTCCTGATTTCACATTGATATGAAGGAATGCTGCTCTTTAACACCTGTTGGCTATCGATTCCAAAGCGAGAACACCATAAGATGAGCAGGCTCAACGCTCAATGACCCAAGTGAACAGATTACTGATTATTCTTTGCATACGGAACATTCTATGAAACTGGGTGATACCAGCCCCCAACACGTAGGCGCATTAATCGCGGCTATCCGCTCTTTTAACTGTGATCCCGCACCACTGCTTGAGCAGTATGATATCACCGATCAATTCATGGCAAACCCGGATGCCCGCATAAGCATTCCGAAACTGATGCACCTTGGTCATAGCGCAATACAACTCACCGGCCGCCATGAACTGGGGCTGGAAATGGGTGCCTGTTCCAGCCTGCAAAACCTGGGAATTCCCGGATTAACCGCCATGGCCGCCCCCGACCTGCGAACCGTAATGGAAGTGTTAGCTCGCTACGAACCGCTGAGCAGTGTCAATATCAGGGGCCAATCGAGTTACCATGAAACCGATGAGGGGGTTTTACGGTTTTATTCGATTGCTCCCTACAATAATTACAACCGTTTTGTGGTCGATTCCGTCTTATCTATCTGGACGCAATTTCTACAGTGGCTAAGCGGAAACTCCAGCCTCATTACTTGTGTCGACATCGAGTTTGACGAACCCGAATACTCGGCTTGTTATGAAAAATACTTTGATTGCCCGATTCGCTTCTCTCAACCGTACAATCAGATTCATATCGCAGCCAGCCATCTCTCAGAACCTTTGCAGTACGCCAACCCCGCTAACTTCACTTTCCTCTCTGAGCTATGTGAGCAACAACTAGCGCAAACACAACGTGGTCGCTCTATGAAAGAGCGTGTTAGTGAAATCCTTGCCAACCGCCTACACGGCAAACCGCCCTCAGTCAATGAGGTGGCATCCTTATTATCAATGCCCAGTTGGACACTGCGACGTAAGCTTCAGGAAGAAAATATAACGTTCCAACAGATCTTAAGTGAAACTAAACGCGACCTTGCCGCCCTCTACTTACAAGATACCGAATTAAGCCTCGGAGAACTTTCCTATCTTCTGGGTTTTTCATCGCCAGAAGCATTTCAGCGTGCATTCAAACGTTGGACAGGGCTTACGCCGGGTGAATTCCGTCGCCATCGCCTGGGTTAACAACAGATTGCAAATCCGCCGGTATCGAAAATCACATAAATGATTCCGGCACTATCGTTACACCTCGTGTTATGTAGAAACTCACAGCATTACCATCCCGGCAAAGCCCACAAAGCTCAAGACAAGCCTCCCATTACCAAACACTCCCTGATTCACGAAGCACTACAGCTCAATGCTTCAGATGTTCATATGTTTGAAAAACAGAGGCAGTACCCAAACGATAATGACATAAAAGGCAGGCACTAAAATTTACAGAACAAAACAGGAAGGCACAAAAAAACCCAACAGATAGCTGATATCTATTGGGTCTGGATGTTGGCGGAGCGGACGGGACTCGAACCCGCGACCCCCGGCGTGACAGGCCGGTATTCTAACCAACTGAACTACCGCTCCAAATACTGGTGGGTGATGACGGGATCGAACCGCCGACCCTCTGCTTGTAAGGCAGACGCTCTCCCAGCTGAGCTAATCACCCTGAAAGTGCAGCGAATTTTACTGGGTTAAGATGGTTAGTCAATGATTTTCTACATATTTTCCACCACCACAACTAACTCTGGCTGGTGGTGATAATTCATCGCTCCGGGAGCGCTTTCCAACAACAAACTTCACCCACTCCAACAACTATAAATTTACCGTGCACCGATCACCCGACCCCCCGATTATAATGAGCAACCGTAGACTTTACACACAACCTGACCTGTTGGTAAAACTCGTAAAATAAAAATCCCGTACACTCCACGCTGCGTAACAGATCATAATGCAGTACTTTTTGAGAAATAGTTAATGGTCTCAGAAGCTCATGATTAATGGAGGATCAATAGCAGCGCCTGCTCTGCAAGATGCTCCAAACTTAACGAGCCATCGATACGATACCAGGTAGAAGACCAGGATAAGGATCCAGCCAGCAACCTTCGAATAACAAAGGGATCTCCTTGTACCATGCCCTGCTCAACGGCTGACTCCAGAGCCGACAACCATAAATCTTCATAATACTGCCTCAACTCCAGAATCCCGCGCTGCTTCTCCTCAGGCAAATTACGCCATTCGAACACCAGCACATTCATGGCTTCTCCAGTTACCCCGTTTATTGATTCCAGCTCGCAACGAATCAAACCAAGCAACTGCTCCTTAAGCGTCGTAGATGCTTTAACGCCTTCGATCATCAGGCGCGTGTTATAGACGATAGCGTCCCGCATAACCGCTTCAAGTATCTCATCTTTATTTTTAAAGTGATGAAAAATACTACCCGACTGTATACCAACCGCGCTTGCCAGATCCCGAACAGTAGTACGGTCAAAGCCTCGAACTTTAAACAAGTGAGCAGCCATTGTTAACAACCTGCCCTTGGCACTCTCGGGGTTTGTCAGCTCCATAGCTGCAAACACGGACTCAAGTTCATCCAGATCCAATCGCGCAGACTTATGCGACATATCTTCCATAGTTCCAATCCAACGTTCCAATCAAACTGAGGCAGCATAAATTCAATTGTTACTATCATATCCTGAAACACAAACTTTACAAACCAAGCGCTTGCTTGGTAGGATCGGTGCAGCCGCTTAATGATGATTACCAATAGATACTGATCAAAGGTGACAGGTTTCATGACAAAAGATAAAAAAATCACGATCGGTTGCGCTTCTGCGTTCTGGGGAGACACATCTACCGCCGCAGAACAGCTCGTGATGCGAGCCTCTGTGGATTACCTTGTTTTTGATTACCTTGCAGAAGTAACTATGTCTATCATGGCGGGTGCGAGGATGAAAAATCCTGCCATGGGTTATGCTCCAGATTTTATATCCACCCTAAGCCCTTTATTAGCAGAATTAGCTGAAAAAAAAATACGCGTTATCAGTAATGCTGGAGGAATAAACCCTGAAGCTTGCGCACTGGCCTTGCTACAGGAGATCGAAAAGCAGCAATTAAACCTGAAAGTTGCTGTCGTGCTGGGCGACAATCTGCTGCCACTTAAACAACAGCTACACGAGAATGATACGCGTGAAATGTTCAGCAACGATCCGCTACCCGACAGTCTGGTCAGCATAAACGCCTATCTTGGAGCAAGTGCAATCAGCTCTGCCCTGTCGGCTGGTGCAGACATAATCATTACCGGCCGAATCGTTGATAGCGCCGTAGTCACCGGGGCACTGGTCCATGAATTTGACTGGCAATACAGTGATTATGACAAGCTGGCTCAAGCAAGCCTGGCCGGTCACATCATCGAATGCGGCGCTCAATGTACCGGTGGAAACTTCACCGACTGGCAAACAGTTCCAAATTATGAGGATATCGGTTTCCCGCTAGTTGAAGTATCTCCCGATGGTAGCTTTATCGTCAGTAAACCCGCAGGAACCGGTGGATTGGTAAATGAAGCGACTGTGGCAGAGCAAATCGTGTACGAAATTGGTGACCCGGGGGCTTATTATCTGCCGGATGTAATATGCGACTTCCGGAATATACAATTAAGACAAGCAGGGAAAGATCGTGTATTCGTAAGCGGCGCCCGCGGAAACATGCCCACCAACAGTTATAAAGTTTCTGCTACCTATATGGACGGCTTTCGCTGTACCGCTACCTGCCTTTTGGGAGGCATCGATGCCCCGGCAAAAGCGCAGCGAGTGGCCGATTCAATACTCAACAAAGTATCAAGTATTTTCGCTCAACGCTCGATAGCACCTTTTAGTGCAACTGATATTGAATTGCTAGGTTGCGAAGCAACCTATGGCAACAATCAGCAGAGAAAAGACACTCGGGAAGTTGTCTTGAAAATTTCCGTATCACATCCTCAAAAAAACGCATTAATACTTTTTTCCCGCGAAATAGCCCAGGCAGCTACCGGAATGGCACCTGGATTGACTGGTATCGTGGGAGGGCGACCTAACGTGCAACCAATGATCAAACTCTTTTCATGCCTGATTCCGAAAGCACTGGTTCCAGTGCAGATGCAAATGGGAGATCAGATTTTAAACGTTAATATAGATGAAACACATACTGCCTACCGATCTCCCGAAAGCGATGAACAAGGCGCAACTTCCGAACTCGAAAATTGTGATAATTCCATACCACTTATTTCATTAGCCTATGCACGCAGTGGGGATAAGGGCAATCACAGCAACATAGGCGTTATCGCACGTAAGCCGCAATATTTGCCCTATATTCGCGCAGCACTCACACCAATACGGGTCGCGACATTCATGCAACACGTTCTGGATGATCCCAAAAGCCGAGTTTTGTGCTGGGAGTGGCCAGGACTGCATGCGTTGAATTTTTTACTCGAGAACAGTCTGGGCGGAGGCGGTATCGCAAGCTTACGAATCGACCCACAAGGTAAAGCATTTGCCCAACAACTACTGGATATAGATATTCCCATTCCCTCTTCGATATTAAAAAAGTCTCGCTCATCCGAATGAGATTTATAACGACCGAATATGACTCATACAATGAATTTCCAACATCAGTGGCAACAACATGACGTATCAATCAATTTTTCATTCTGAGCTTTTTGATGGCAAAAATATCATTGTCACGGGTGGCGGTAGCGGGATCGGTCGATGCACCGCCCATGAACTCAGCTCCTTGGGAGCTACTGTTTTTTTGATTGGTCGTAGCAAAGAAAAACTGCGCACCGTACAGGAAGAAATCCGGCAAGATGGTGGCCATGCGTATTACAAAACCTGCGATATTCGCGATGAAGACCAGGTCAAAATAACCGTAAAGAGTATTCTTGAGGATCACCAGCATATTGATGGCCTGGTTAACAATGCCGGTGGACAATACCCCTCCCCTTTAGCTTCGATCAATCAGAAAGGGTTTGAAACGGTTGTGCGCACCAATCTGGTTGGCGGTTTTCTATTCTCGCGCGAAGTCTATAACCAGCATATGAACAAACACGGAGGCTCTATTGTCAACATAACCGCCGACAACTGGGGCGGCATGCCCGGAATGGCGCACTCTGGCGCTGCACGTGCAGGGATGGAAAATCTGACCAAAACGGCAGCTTACGAGTGGGGTTGCTGTGGAGTACGGGTTAACGCTGTGGCTCCTGGCTGGGTAGCTTCCAGTGGCATGGACACCTATGAAGGCGCAGCTAAAGCGATGATCCCGCTGCTAAAAGAAAAGGTTCCACTCAAAAGATTGGCAACGGAATCTGAAATCAGCTCTGTCATCTGTTTTCTGCTCAGCGATGGTGCCAATTTTATCAGCGGCGATACGATTCGTGTCGATGGCGCTGCCTCACAAGGATCTGGTGTCTGGCCGCTGCAAAAAGCGAAAAACTCTCATTCATACAATGGATTTCACCGGGCAGTCGTTCCGAAAATCCTTCAGGATGATTAAAACCGCCTAAATACTCAACTCCACACTACCCACTTACTCTGCAGCTAAGGATTACAACATGGCAATCATTGAATCTGAGATCGATGTACACTCGGACGAATTCATCGCCAACAAAGAAGCTATGCTGGCTTCCATAAAAACCTTTAGAGATATAGAGCAAAAAGTCATCGATGCGGCCGAAGCCGCTCGTGAAAAATTCAACAAGCGCGGACAGTTACTTCCCCGAGATCGAATTAATCGATTACTGGATCCAACCTCTCCTTTCCTGGAACTGTCCACACTGGCTGGCTATCAGATGCACGATGATAAAGATGGCTCTCTGGCTGGCGGAGGCATCATTGCTGGAATTGGCTTTGTAGCGAATATCCGTTGCCTTGTTATAGCCAACAACAGTGCTATCAAGGGGGGTACTATCTCCCCGGCAGGACTGCAAAAATCTCTCCGCCTGCAGCGCATTGCCTCTGAAAACAAACTCCCTGTTATAACGCTAGCTGAAAGTGGCGGCGCTAACCTGAACTACGCTGCCGATATTTTTGTCGAAGGCGCACGAGGCTTCGCCAATCAGGCCAGGATGTCTGCAGCCGGTATCCCTCAGCTTACCGTAGTGCATGGGAGTTCCACCGCAGGTGGAGCATACCAGCCAGGTTTATCCGATTATGTCATCGTGGTACGCAACAAAGCCAAGATGTTTCTTGCGGGCCCTCCATTACTAAAAGCAGCTACCGGCGAAATTGCTACCGACGAAGAACTCGGTGGCGCAGAACTACACGCTGAAATAGCCGGCACCGCTGAATACCTTGGCGAGGACGATGCGGATGC